>JAYTEN010000235.1:0-8866 GCA_043735145.1 Gemmatimonadota bacterium
AGTGGTCGATGTCCACCATCAGGATGGTCAGCACCAGCGAGTAGCGCCGCGCCCGGTCGATCTCGCGCTCCAGCGCGTCGCTCAGCGCCCGGCGGTTGAGGCAGCCCGTCAGCGCGTCGGTGCTCGCCAGCTGCTCGAGCCGCTCGCGGTCGTTGACCACCACCGCGAAGTCGTGCGCCTTCTCGATCGCCGCCACCGCCGCTCGGATCACCGAGTCGGCGAACTCCGCGTCTTCGCGCCGCAGCGCCTTCTCGCCCTCGAGCGAGCGCAGGTACAGCACGCCCGAATGCTGCTCCTTCATCCGGAAGGGCAGCGCCACCACCGACTGGGTCGGCACCTGCACCCCGTCCTTCACCCAGGTCGCCCGCACGCTCTCGAACAGCGGATCGGTGGCCACGCTCTCGCTGATGACCATGCGCCCCGTCTCCAGCGCCTTGGCGATCTCCGGATAGCGCGTGAGCTCCACGCGCAGGTTGCGCAGCATCGGGTTCTCGAACGCCGCCACCACGGTGCCGTGGGTGTCGCCGGGATTCGCCAGGATGATCGAGCACTTCGAGATGCCTAACGCCCGGGCCACCCGGCGGCTCAGGATATGGTAGATCTCGTCGGGCTTGAGGGAGTCGGTGACCTCGTGGAGGATGTCCACGATCGAGGTGCTCTGCTTGAGGTCTTCGGAGACTGCCGAGAGCGACGCCTTCATCTGCTTGAGCTCGCGCCACTTGCGCAGGTGCATGTCCACCCGGGCGAGCAGCTCCTTCATCCGGAACGGCTTGGGAATGAAGTCGTTGGCGCCGATCTCCAGCGAGCGCACGGTGCCGTCTTCCGGCGGCATCGAGCTCACCATCAGCACCGGCAGATCCTTCCACATCGGCTCGGCGCGGATCTTCTCCAGCAGCTGGAGCCCGTCCACCTTGGGCATCATGATGTCGAGCAGCACCAGGTCGGGGCGCTCGTCCAGGAGCCGGTCCATCAGCCCTTCTCCGTTAGGCACCGTCACCACCTGGAGGCCGTGCTCGCGCAGGATCCAGGTGAGCGTCGCGACCAGCGCCATGTCGTCGTCGGCGACGAGCACCTTGGCGCCGGCGACGGGCGTGACGATGGGGGCCGCCACGGTCACGCCGGCCCGCCGAGAAGCTGCAACAGTCCGGGCCAGTCGATGTTGCCGCCCGACAGCACCGCCACCACCGGGCCCTGGAAGGTGCCCGCGGCGCGCCCGCGCAGCCACGCCAGGGTCGCCGCGCCGGAGGGTTCGACCACGATCTTCAGCCGCTCGAGCGCATAACGAACCGCCTCGACCATCGCCGCGTCCGATACCGTCACGGCTTCCGTCACCGCGCGCACCAGGTGCTCGTAGTTGAGCTGTCCCACCGCGAGCGTGATCAGCCCGTCGGCCACGGAGTTCGTCTTCTCGAGGAGCACCCGGTGCTTCGCGGCGAACGAGCGCGCGAACTTGGGCGCCCCCTCGGGCTCGACCGTGATCACCGCGGCCCCCGGCACCAGCGCGCGCACCGCCGTGCCCACGCCGGCCGCGAGGCCGCCGCCACCGGTCGGCACGATCACCGTCTTCACGCCGGGACAGTCCTCGCAGATCTCGACGCCCACCGTGCCCTGACCCGCGATGATCGCCGGGTGATCGAACGGCGGCACCACCGCGAGCTGGTCCTGCTCGGCGAGCTCCATCGCCCTGCGGTAGCGGTCGTCGGAGGTGCGACCCGCCAGCACTACCTCGCCGCCGTACCGCTCCACGCCGGTGCGCTTCGCCGCCGTCACCGTCTCGGGCATCACGATCACCGCGCGCAGGCCGAACTTCCGGGCCGCGTAGGCGACGGCCTGGCCGTGGTTGCCGGAGCTGTAGGTGATGACGCCGCGCGCGCCGTCATCGGCGAGCTGGCTCACGAGGTTGTAGGCGCCGCGCAGCTTGAAGGCGCCCACGCGCTGGAGATTTTCGGGTTTGACGAAGACCGGGACGCCGAGGGCATCGGAAAGGTCGTCCACCGGCAGCAGCGGCGTGCGGATCGCGACGCCCGCGATCCGCCGGGCGGCGGCGCGGATGTCGTCCAGCGTGACGAACTCGGTTCCGGTGGCTACGGACAAGAAGAAGCGTCCCGTCTGAAAGAGGGAGAAAACCGAAATTACGCCCCATCCGGAGCGAGTGCAAGTGTATGTGACGCAAGAGGGTAGACGGTATGTCAGAAGCGCGGGAACAGGGTCGTTATATCTTTGAGTCGTTCGTCCAATTCATCCGGGAGTCGTATGCGCCGTACACTGTTCGCCCCGATCCTCGCCCTGCTCGCCCTCGCGGCCTGCCACGACAGCGCCACGGCTCCCATCACCACACCGACCGGGAACCTGCGCTTCGTGAGCGGCGTGCACGGCAGCGTGAACGTCCTGGTGGATGGCACCCCCGTCCTCACCAACGTCGCCCTCGGCGGATACGCCGGCGCCGGCGTCGCGGCGGGAAGCCATACCATCACCTTCCAGAAAGTCGGCGGCGGCACCTCGGCCGGACAGGTCTTCACCTTGAGCGGCACCGGACGCGCCCTCGTCGTCGGCACCGAGGCGGCCGGCGTCCTCAGCGCGAACGTCCTGCTCGATACCAATGCCGTCGTGCCCGCCGGCGCGACCAAGCTGCGCGTGATGCACTCCGCCTCGGCGGCGAACCCGATCTCCATCTGGCGGACGCAGCCCGACTACGGCACCATGATCCGGGTCCAGTTCCCTTTCCATTACAACGACGTCTCGCCGTACCTCCAGAGCACCGTCGGCGACTGGCGCGTCATGGTCTCGAGCGAGAACAACACCCCCGCCTCGGTCCCGATGCCCGACACCCTGGCGAATTCGGGCGTGATTCCGGTTACGTCGGGGAGTTCGAAGACCGTTGTGGTGGTCGACGGCGCGACCGCGGGTTCGGTCAAGATCGTAGTCGTGGAACCCTAGAAAACCGTCGAAGCGTCGAAGCGTCGAAACGCTGACAATGAAAAAATCCCGGGACTCTGAGTTCCGGGGTTTTTCACCATCAACGTTCTGACGTTTCGACGCTTCGACGCTTCGACGGTTTTCTAGCTTCTCCGAAGAGTGGCCGGCCCATTGGTGGTGACGGCGCGAATCGACGTGCCGCCCGAGCCCAGCGTCGTCGTGATCCGGCGCCGGCTGCCCATCCCGATGCGGCCCTGCACCGTGATCGGGAAGCCGATGTCCATCGGGCCGTTGATCGTCCCCGTCTCGAGCTGCGCGTTGTAGCCATCGGGAATCGTCAGGTCCAGCGGGCCGTTCTGCGTTTCGGCGTCGAGGCCCTGGCCTTCCCACCGTGTGCCCGAAAGCACCACGTGGAGCGGGCCGTTCTGCGCGCGGGCCTGGACGTCGCCTCCCACGCTCTCGAGTGACAGCGGGCCGTTCTGCGCGTCGAGGCGCAGGCGCCCCGTGACGTCGGCGATTTCCAGCGGGCCGTTCTGGGTGGAGAGGTCGAGGTCCACGCGCCGCGGCGCGAAAATCTCGAAGCTCACCGACCACGACGCGTAGCGGCGCGACGTCGGGCCATCCACACGCAGCCGGCCATTCTCATTCACGACCCGCAACTGGCCCGCGAGCTCGCGCGCCGCGGCATTGTCGGCGGCGTTGGCCTGCACATGGACGATGACGTTCACGCTGTCCCGGTCCCAGCCCGTCACCGACACGCCGCCGTTAGGCGATGCGTCCACGGCAAGGGATTGTCCGGCAGACGATTTCCAACCCATGGTGCGCTCCTCGCAGAAGCGCACCCGGTCCCGGTCGTCGCGGCGGCAGTCAGCCATCCAGTCGCCGTGGTCGTTCCGGTTCCGGCTGGATTCGCGCGAGCGGTGACGCTGGGCAGGCAACGCCGCGGGGAGCGAAAGCACCAGCAGGCTGGCAAGCAGAGTTCTACGCATGTAGTCGCCCTTGGAGAAGTGTTGTCTATCTGGTACGACAACGGGCCGTAGCGGATGGTTGCAATGCCGGGATAGTGACGGTCGTTCGCGAGGGGGTGGGCCATGCCCGCGAACTACTATTTTGTAGTAGTTGCGCTGATGTAACCGTTACGTTGTTCTGACGGCAGCTACTACAAAATAGTAGTTCGCAGTGCATGACCCACCCCCTCGCGAACGACCGTCACCCAACAGTCCTTGCGATGAGCGCGGCCTTCACCGCCGGCCACTCCGTGTCGATGATGCTGTAGTACACGGTATCCCGGACATGCCCGTCCCAGGCGATCCCGTGTTTCCGGAATATTCCTTCCAGCTTCCCGCCGATCCGCTCGATGCCGGCACGCGACTTCGCGTTCAGCGAATCGGTCTTCAGCTCGACCCGGTGGAGTCCCAGCGTCTCGAAGGCATGGGTGAGCAGCAACAGCTTCGTCTCCGTATTCACGCCGGTGCGCTGGTACGCCGTGCCGTACCAGGTCCAGCCGATTTCGAGCCGCTTGTGCACCAGGTCGATGTTGGCGAACCGCGTCGATCCCACCGCCTTGCCCGTGGCCTTCTCGATCACTGCGAACGGCAGCGACTTCCCCTCCTCGCGCTCCGCGACCGCCGTGGCGACGTAGTCCCGCAGGTCAGCCCTGTTGGCGACGAAGGTCAGCGTCCACCGCCACAGCTCGGGCGCGAGCCCCACTTCGGCGAGCGCTTCCACGTGCGCCATCACCAGCGGCTCCAGCCGCACGATGGGCCCCTCAAGGGTCACCGGCTCAAGCATCATGCGCGGAACGTAGCATCGTCGCCGCCGTGCAGACCACGACCGCGCCATGCGGCGGTCGTGGGCGCGAAGGAGCCGATGCCAAGGGTGTCGAAGAAGTTGGTGACGAACCCGATCGCCGTTTCGAGCCCGGTGGGCCAGCGGAAGCCGAGGGCGGTGCCGGCGCCGAGGCGAAGCAGCCGGATCCAGGTGACGGCGAAGACGAGGGCCACGACGAGCAGCGCGCCCAGAAGGAGAAGGCGGAAGTCCACGCACGAAGTTGGCGAACGTAAAAGGGCGACCACAAGGGCCGCCCCTACGAAATGCGTTCCCCCGCGAAACCCTATTCCTCTGCCTCGCCGGCTGAGGCGCCGGCCTCGGCGCCCTCTTCGCCTTCTTCCTCGACCACGCGGGCCACGTCCTGCACCACGTCGCCTTCGTCGAGGTTGATGACCCGCACGCCCTGCGTGTTGCGGCCGATCACGCGGATGTCATCCACCGGCGAGCGGATGATCACGCCGTGCCGGGTGATGATCATCAGCTGGTCGCCCGGAATCACTTCCTGAAGCGCCACGCAGTCGCCGGTCCGGTCGGTGCGCTTGAGGGTGATGATCCCCTTGCCGCCGCGATACTGCACCCGGTAATCCTGCAGCTCGCTGCGCTTGCCCATGCCCAGCTCGGTCACGGTGAGCAGCGTCGCCTCGCGCCGCACGATCACCATCCCGATCAGCGCGTCGCCCTTTTCCAGCGCGATGCCCTTCACGCCGGTGGCCGGACGACCCATCTCGCGCACGTCTTTTTCGTGGAAGCGGATCGACATGCCGAACTTGGTCGCCAGCACGATGTCGTTGGTACCGTCGGTGACCTGGACGTCGATCAGCTCGTCGTCGGCCTCGATGTTGATGGCGTTCAGGCCCACCGTGCGCACGTTGCCGTAGGCGCTCAGCGCCGACTTCTTCACCGTGCCGTTGCGCGTCGCGAACATCAGGTACTTGTCCGCGGCGAACTCGCGCACGTTCACCAGCGCGGCGATCCGCTCGTCCTGCTTGATCTGGATGCAGTTGACGATCGGCTTGCCCTTGGCCGCGCGGCCCATCTGCGGGATGTCGTACACCTTGAGCCAGTACACCTGGCCCGTCTGGGTGAAGAACATCACGTAGTCGTGCGTCGACGCGATGAAGAGGTGCTCGACCCAGTCCTCTTCCTTGTGCGTCATGCCGCTGAGGCCGCGCCCGCCGCGCCGCTGCCGGCGATAGGTGCTCACGGCAACGCGCTTGATGTAGCCCTGGTGGGACACGGTCACGACCATGTCCTCTTCGGCGATCAGGTCCTCGACCGAGAACTCGCCGTCGTCGGCCACGATTTCCGTCCGGCGCTCGTCACCGAATTCCTTGGCCAGGTCCTGGACTTCCTTCTTCAGGATCTCCATGCGGCGCGGCTTGCTCGCCAGGATCGCGTTCATCTCCTTGATGAAGGCGCGGACCTGCTTGAGCTCCTCTTCCAGCTTCTCGATCTCGAGCCCGGTGAGGCGCGAGAGGCGCATCTCGAGGATCGCCTTCGATTGCTTTTCCGACAGCTTGAAGCGGGTGCGCAGCTTGGTGTCGGCTTCTTCGGTGGTCTCGGACCCGCGGATGATCTTGATCACCGCGTCGATGTTGTCGACCGCGATCTTGAGGCCGTCGAGGATGTGCTCCCGCGCCATCGCCTGATCGAGGTCGTACTGCGTCCGCTTCGTGATCACGTCGTGGCGGTGATCGACGAAGTGCCCGAGGATCTCCAGCAGGTTCATCGTCTTCGGACGGCCGCCCGTCAGCGCCAGCATGATCACGCCGAAGGTGGTCTGCATCGTGGTGTGCTTGAACAGGTTGTTCAGCACCACCAGCGGCACCGCGTCGCGCTTCAGCTCGATCACGATCCGCATGCCGTCGCGGTCGGACTCGTCGCGCAGGTCGGAAATGCCCTCGAGCTTCTTCTCCCGCGTGAGGTCGGCGATCGCCTTCACCAGGTTCGACTTGTTCACCATGTACGGGATCTCGGTCACCACGATCTGCGACCGCCCGCTCGATTCCTTTTCCTCGATCTGCGCGCGAGCGCGGATCACCAGGCGGCCGCGGCCCGTCTCGTACATCTCGCGGATGCCGGCGCGCCCGTAGATGATGCCGCCGGTCGGGAAGTCGGGACCGCTGATGTGCTTCGCCAGGTCCTTGGCGCTCGCGTCGGGGTTGTCCACCAGGTGGATGATCGCCCTGGTGACTTCCTTCAGGTTGTGCGGCGGGATGTTGGTCGCCATGCCGACGGCGATACCGGTGGACCCATTGACCAGCAGGTTGGGCAGCAGCGACGGCAGGACCGTCGGCTCCTTGAGCCGGTCGTCGTAGTTGGGGGCCCACCGGACGGTGTTCTTCTCGATGTCCTGCAGCATGAGCACGGCCAGCCGCGTCAGCCGGGCCTCGGTATAGCGGTAGGCCGCCGCCGAGTCGCCGTCCACCGAGCCGAAGTTGCCCTGGCCGTCCACCAGCGGGTATCGGAGGGAGAACTCCTGGACCATGCGGACCATGGCGTCGTAAACCGCCGTGTCGCCGTGCGGGTGATACTTGCCGAGCACATCGCCGACCACCGTGGCGCTCTTCTTGTACGGCCGCCCCGGCACCAGGCCGAGCTCGTTCATGGCGTACAGGATCCGGCGGTGCACCGGCTTCAGACCGTCGCGGACGTCGGGCAGCGCGCGACTCACGATGACGCTCATCGAGTAGTCGATAAACGACTCTCGCATCTCGTCTTCGATGAGGCGGGGAAGGATCCGTTCGCGCTGATTCGGGGCTGTCATTCGTACCTTGGGGTGAGGACCGCTAAATGTATTATCCGGAGCATGTTAAGACAATGTCGAGTTGGATGACTGTCGTGATAGTGTCTCGATTATGGCGTCATGGTGCGTATGGCGCAGTGCGTAGTGCGTGGGAACGACTCGGGACGGCACCAGGATGACCTTGCGAAAATCTCATATGGAACCAATATTAGTCTCATATGGTACACACTCTTATGCCCAGCACTACGCGCTCCGCACTCCGCACTCCGCACTACTTTTCATGACCGTCGATCCTGCCCGTGTCGCCCGGCTGCTCGGTGGCGAAAAGACCCTCGGCCGGAGAATCCGCACCCTCGACGACCTGCGCCGGCTCGTCGAGATCGGCCTGCCCCTGGAATCCCTCGGCAAGGTCGTGGACCATGTCTCCGAGCCCGGCGCGGCCGCCGGCGCGCTCAAGTACCGGATCAGTCCCAAGGCTACGCTACATCGCAGGCGCGTGCTCCTCTCTCCCGAGGAGAGCGAACGACTCGAGCGACTCGCCCGGATCGCTGCCCTGGCGGAAGACGTCTGGGAAAACACCGCCCTCGCGCACGAATTCCTCCGCAGCCCCCAGCCCCAACTCGGCGACGAGCGACCCATCGACCTAGTGCACACGGATCTTGGCGCCCGGCAGGTGGAAGAACTGCTCATGAAGCTGGAGTTTGGTCTTCCTGCCTGAAAATCTCCCCTTCCCCCTTCCCCCTTCCCCCTTGTTGTCGTGATAGCGTTCCGGGCCTGCAAGATCCGCCACGACCCCTGGGACGGCACCGGGGCGGCCCGGGCCGGCGGCCGCTGGAACTCGCCCGGTCGGCCCGTGATCTATGCCGCCGATTCATTCGCGGGCTCGCTGCTCGAGATCCTGGTGCACAGCCTGCGGCCGCGCACCCTCCCCGGACCGCACCACTGCGCGCGCGCCGACATCCCCGATGAGCTGATCGAGCATCTCGATCCCGCGGAGTTGCCCGGATGGGAGTCGCGCGACACTGCCGACGCGCGGGCCTTCGGCGACCGGTGGCTGGTGGAAGCGCGGACCGCTGTCCTCACCGTGCCCGCGCTTCCCTGCCGGCCCTTTGGCCGCGTGGTAATGATCAATCCCTCGCACGCCGATGTAGTGCGCCTCGAGCGGCATCCGCCCATCGCGATCCCCTGGGATGAGCGGCTATTCTGACGGCCCAAAGTGGCAGGAAACTCCTCGCAACCACGGTGTACGACGGAACGATCATCACCCAGGGCACCGGGCTCCCATCCCGGAAAATCGGTTCGTCCGGAGGATTACCAATGAGTCTCGAAAACCTGAATGACCTATTCGAGCAGGAACTCAAGGACATCTACAAC
>JAYTEN010000236.1:0-11181 GCA_043735145.1 Gemmatimonadota bacterium
GTGGGGAAGTGGGGAAGTGGGGAAGGGGGTGCGTCATCTTCCCCACTTCCCCGCTTCCCCACTTCCCCACTCGTCCGCCCAGAGCGGTACATCGTGCGTCCCTTCGGGTCCGAGCGCCGCGCGAAGCGCCCGCGCCAGGCGCATCGTGCCGGCGGGCATCGCGCCCCAGACGCCGACCGCGTGCAGGGTGGCGTTGTCGGCGTGCTCGATGGTCACGGGCCAGCCCTCGACGGCGGCCGCGGCGCGCAGGGCGCGCAGCGCATCCGCGTCACCCGGCGCGAAGGCGACGCGCACCGTGCCGCGCGGAACCGTGGCGCTGAAGGCGGTCGCGCCGAACCGCTCGGCGAGCGCGAGCGCATCATGCCAGCGCGCGGGGTCCGCGCCGATGCGCGCCGACACCGGCCACGCGCCGACCCGGTCGCGCCAGCCGGCCCAGTAGTCGCCGGGCCCGAAGATCTCGGCGCAGTCATCACCAACCTGCGCCGCCGCGGCGTCGAGTTCTTCGGCCACGCCGACACCGGTGCCCAGCGCGCGCGCCGCCAGGATGCCGTGGTGCGGGGGGGTCCCGGGGGTCATGCTCCCGCTGGTGACCTCCAGCGAGGCCAGCATCGACCCGGCGTGCATCAGGCGGGCCGCGGCGCGAGTGATCCGGTCGCGCGAGCCGGACCAGGTGCGCGTCAAGTCGGCCTCGGGCCGGGCCCGCAGCCGCAGGTGGGCTTCGTCGATGCGGCCAAAGGCCCCGTGGCCACCGATCACCAGCTTGGCGAGGTCGAAGCCGGCGACGTTCTTCACCACGCGGCCGCCGGTCCTGACGCTCGTCCCCGCGCCGGCCGTGAACTTCAGGCCGATGACCTGGTCGCGCGGCGGGCCGAAGAGCGCGGCGAGCGGTCCGGGGGTTCCACTGCCTAACGATTCACCGAGGGTCCGGGTCCGGGGGCCGGGCGGGTCGAGGGCGAGCCAGACGCCGCGGGCGGCGAAGGCGGCGTCGAGCGCTTCGAGGGTGGCGCCGGCGCCGGCCGTGGCGACCAGGTCGGCGGCGTCGACACGGAGGACGCCGCGCGACGCGGCGGCGGTCACGCCGGGGGTGTCCGGTGCTTCGCCAGCTGCGCGGCAACACCCGCGACGAAGCGGCGGGCCTCATCGACCAGGGGCTTGGCATCCTGCGCGCGCCACCCCGCAAAGCTGCGCTGTTCCCGCTTCATCTCGAAGAGCGTGGCGAAGCCGGGCGGCAGCGTTTCCTGGACCATCCGGCTCAGGTCCTCGAGCGAACGCTGCGTGCGCCACGGCTCGTCGGTGAGCCAGACCAGCACCATCGCCGCGCCCATCATGCCCGGATAGACCTCCTCGAGGGCGCGGCTGCCGTTCTCGGCGGCAACGTGCTTGTCGGCGAGCGCGAGCCGCCGTTCGGCGTCGGCGAGCTGCCCGTCCATCTGGGCGAGCCAGCGGGTGGGGATGGTCATGAGGGCGAGTCGGCCGAGTGCGTAGGGCGTAGTGCGTGGTGCGCGGGCCCGCTGCCGCCCCATGGCGTCCATTCGCGGCACTGGGCGGTCGGGATCACCTTGCCGGGATTGGCGAGGCCTGCCGGATCGAAGGCGGCGCGCACCGCGGCCATCGCGCCGAGGTCGTCGGGGCTGAAGATCAGCGGCATGTAGCGCATCTTGTCGAGCCCCACGCCGTGCTCGCCGGTGATCGAGCCGCCGGCATCCACGCAGACGCGCATGATCTCGCCGCTCGCCGCCTCAACGCGGGCGAGCTCGTCGGGATCCCGCGCGTCGAAGCTGAGATTCGGGTGCAGGTTGCCATCGCCCGCGTGGAAGACATTGGAGACGCGCACCCGGTGGCGCGCCGCGATTTCCGCGATCGCCTCGAGCACGTCGGGAAGGCTGGTGCGCGGCACCACGGCATCCTGCACCACGAGGTCGGCGCTGGCGCGGCCCATCGCGCCGAACGCCTTCTTGCGCCCCTGCCACAGCTTCGCGCGGCCCTCCGGCGATGTCGCGACCTTCACGTCGCGGGCGCCGTGCGCGCGGCAGATGGCTTCGACGTGCTCGGCTTCCGCGGCGGCGCCGCCGGGCCGGCCGTCGGTCTCGACCAGCAGGACCGCGGCGGCGTCGGTGGGATACCCGGCGGCATAGACCGACGACTCCACCAGCTCGACGGTGCTGCGATCCATCATCTCCATCGCCGCGGGGACGATGCCGGCCTGGATGATGGCCGATACCGCGGTGCCGGCGGTCCGCAGCGACATGAAATCGGCGAGCAGGGTGCGCGCCGAGGGCGGCAGCGGGACGAGCCGCACGGTGATCGACGTCGCGATGCCAAACATGCCTTCGCTGCCGACGAAGAGGCCGACGAGGTCGGGTCCCCACGGCTCGCCGGCGTTGCTGCCGAGGGTGACGCATGCACCGTCGGCAAGGACCACGTCGAGCGCGAGGATGTGATTGGTGGTCATGCCGTATTTCAGGCAGTGCGGGCCACCGGCATTCTCGGCGACATTGCCGCCGATGGTGCAGGCGGTCTGGCTCGACGGGTCGGGGGCGTAGAACAGCTCGTGGGGCGCGGCGGCGCGGGAGAGCGAGGCGTTCACCACGCCCGGCTCGACCACGGCGCGGCGGTTGGCGGCGTCGATGCCCAGGATGCGCGAGAGTCGGGTCAGCGTGATCAGGACGGCGGGCGCGGCCGCGAGCGCGCCACCCGACAGCCCGGTGCCCGCGCCCCGCGCGACGAACGGCACGCGGCGCTGCGCGAGGCACCGCACCACGTCGCGCACTTCAGCCGCGGATCCCGGAAAGACCACGAGTCCGGGTGTGCGCTTGTGGGTCGGCAAGCCGTCGGATGCATACGTCGCCAGCGCCGCGCGGCCGGTGCGGACGAAGCGCGGGCCCACGATGCGGGCGAGGGCGTCGGCGAGGCTGGTTACGGTCATCGACTCGAAGATACAGTCGCCTGGTCGCCGAGTCGCCAAGTCGCCAAGTCGCCAAGTCGCCAAGTCAAAACCCCCGCACCTGATGTGGAGCGGGGGTTTTGACCGAAGACTTGGCGACTTGGCGACTTGGCGACTTGCTTCAGGCCGCCCAGAACCGCATCAGCGCCGCGCCCTCGGGGCAATCGCGCAGCTTCTCGAAGGCCCGCTCGCGAATCTGGCGGATGCGCTCGCGGGTCACGCCCATCAGCGCGCCGATCTTCTCGAGCGTCATGGCTTCGGATCCCTGCTCCAGACCGTAGTAGAGATAGAGGATCTTCCGCTCGCGCGGCGTGAGGTACTTGGTGAAGACGCGGTCGATGAAGTCGCGCATCAGGTTGCCGTCGGTCGTCTCTTCGATCTCGCTGCCCTCGACGCCGGCGAAGCGCTCGCCCAGCGTGGAGGCATCGCGGTCGGTGCGGTCGATCGGCGCGTCGAGCGAGACCTCGGTCGACGTCATCCGGCGGGCGGTGCGCACGTTCTCGGGCGTGTCGCCGAGGGCGCGGGCGATCTCGTTGTCGGTCGGCTCGCGGCCCAGCTCCTGCGCCAGGACCATCTCGGTGCGCGACATCCGGATCAGGTGCGCATTCTGGTTGAGCGGGATGCGCACGCTGCGCGTCTGTTCGGCCAGCGCCTTGAGGACCGCCTGGCGGACCCACCACACGGCGTAGGAGATGAACTTGACGCCCTGGTCGGGGTCGAACTTCCGGACCGCCTTGAGCAGTCCCTCATTGCCGATGGCCACCAGCTCGGAGAGGTCGAGGCCGTGCCCCTGGTACTTCTTCACATAGGAGATCACGAAGCGCAGGTTCGCCGTCACCAGCCGCTCGGCGGCGGCGGTGTCGCCCTTCTGGGCCAGCCGCGCCAGCCGCTTTTCTTCGGCAGGATCGGCGATGAGGGGCAGCTTCTGAATGTCCTGGAGATACTGGTCAAAGGCGCCCGAGGCCGTCTGTCGGAAGAAGGCCTTGGCCTTCGGTGTCGCTGCACGCCGCATGCTGGACATCCCCTTCGCGGAGCTTCAGGGTGTGACGGACTGGTAACTGCGTGGCGATTTGAAAACGCGAGTCATGATAGGGAACATTTTAAGAAGGTGTCAAGTGGAAAAGTTTATCCACATCACTAAGTTGTTTCACTTGAGAGTGTTGCGGAAGACACTAACATATCCACATCGTCATTTTACGATAGTGATTTGATAACTCCTTTAGTTACAAAGAGATAGCTTCACGCAGCACTTCCTCGGCAACCTCCACCGTCCACGCACCGTCGTCACTCTGCACCATCAATCCCACTTTTTTCGGCAGCGCGCAGCGCACCCGCCGCTCGCGCACCTTCTTGTCCGCGCCCATGAGCGCCAGCAGCCGGGATGCGTCCAGGCCGGAAGGAATCGCGCACGGCAATCCGTAGCGCCCCAGCAGGGCGACGACTGCCTTACGAGTTCCCGGTTCCGCGACGCCCAGCACCTCCGCGATCTGCGTTTCCACCGCCATGCCGATGGCGACAGCTTCGCCGTGCAGGAGATCGAAACCGCTCAGCGTCTCCACCGCGTGGCCGATGGTATGGCCGAAGTTCAGGATCTGACGCCGGCCCGACTCGCGTTCGTCGTCACTGACCACGCCGGCCTTGATCTCGATGCTGCGCCGCACCACGGCCTCGAGCCGCGCCGGGTCCTTCGCGAAGCAGGCCGCGGCATCGGCGAGCGAGTCGAAATAGGCCGCGTCGAGGATCACACCGTGCTTGATCGCCTCGGCCACGCCCGCGGCGATGTGGCTGCGCGGCAGCGTGGCCAGCAGGTCCACGTCGGCGACGACGACCCGCGGCTGGTGGAAGGCGCCAACCAGGTTCTTGCCCGCCGGCGCATCGAGCCCGGTCTTGCCGCCGACCGACGAATCGATCATCGCGAGGAGCGACGTCGGCACCTGCGCGTACGGAATGCCCCGGAGGAAGGTCGCGGCCACGAACCCGGCCAGGTCACCGGCCACGCCGCCCCCAAAGGCGATGATCGCGCCGTCACGTCCCAGCCCCCACGCGAGCAACCGGTCCGTGAGGCCGGCCCACTGCTCGCGGTTCTTGTTCCACTCGCCGGCCGGAAAGGTGAAACACTTCGCATCGAGGCCCGCGCCCACGAGAAGGGTCAGCAGCCGCGCGCCGTGCAACTGCGCGACATGCTCGTCGGCGATAACGGCGTAGCTGACGGCGGGACAATGCTCCTTCAATAATTCCGGAAGGCCGTCGAGCAGGCCGCGGCCCACGAGTACGTCATACGGTTCGGGAACGGCGACGCGGATTGCGGTCATGGCTTCTAACGTATCTCTGAACGTTTATTGTTGTAGGGGCCGACCTCGTGTCGGCCCTCACCGGGCGGACACAAGGTCCGCACCGGGCGGACACAAGGTCCGCCCCTACAATGAGGGCGCTCATGAAGCTGATCACCGCCATCATCCGGCCCGACCGGCTCACCGAAGTGAAGCTCGCGCTCTTCAAGGCCGGCGTGACCGGCATCTCCCTGAGCCGAGTGAGCGGTCACGGCGGCGAGCGGGAAATCGTGCAGCAGTACCGGGGCGAGAGCGTCGTGATGGAGTTCCACGAGAAGATCCGCATCGAGATGGTCTGCTCGGAGCCGTTCGTCGAGCCGACGATCCAGGCGATCCTCGGGTCGGCGCGCACCGGCGAGGTGGGCGACGGCAAGATCTTCGTCCAGGCGATCGAGAGCGTCATCCGCATCCGCACCGGCGAGCGGGACAACGCGGCGCTCACGCCGGTCACGGCCGACGCGGTGCAGCAGGATGCGCGCAGCCAGGGGAGCGGCGCATGATCCTCCAGGCCGCGGACACCGCCGCCGTCTCGTCGGGCGATACCGCCTGGCTGCTCATCTCCACGGCGCTGGTCATGCTCATGGTGCCCGGGCTCGCCCTCTTCTACGGCGGCCTGGTGCGCGGCAAGAGCGCGCTCAACACGCTGATGATGAGCATCGCCATGCTCGGCATCGTCGGGGTGCAGTGGGTACTGCTGGGCTACTCGCTCGCCTTCGGCCCGGGCTCGCCGGTCATCGGCTTCCTGGCCCACTGGGGGCTCCACCACGTGGGCGTGGCGCCCAACCCGCTGTACGCGGCCACGGTGCCGCACCTCGCCTTCGCGATCTACCAGGCGATGTTTGCGGCGATCACCGTCGCGCTGATCTCCGGCGCGGTGGTGGAGCGGATGCGATTCGGCGCCTACCTGGTCTTCGGGCTGCTCTGGACGACGCTCATCTACGATCCGCTCGCCCACTGGGTGTGGGCCGACGGCGGATGGCTGCGGACCCTCGGCGCCCTCGACTTCGCCGGCGGCACCGTGGTGCACATCAGCGCCGGCGTCTCGGCGCTGGTGGCCGCCATGATGCTCGGGCCGCGCCGCGGCCTGGGACGCACGCCGATCATCCCTCACAACGTGCCGTTCACGCTGCTGGGCGCGGGGCTGCTCTGGTTCGGGTGGTTCGGCTTCAACGCGGGTTCGGCGCTCTCGTCAGGCGCGCTGGCGACCAGCGCCTTTGCCGCGACGCACATCGCGGCGGCGGCGGCGCTCACCACGTGGATGGTCCTCGACCTGCTGCGCAACCGCCGCGCCACGGCGGTGGGCGCGGCCACGGGCATCGTCGTGGGCCTGGTCGCGATCACGCCGGCGGCGGGCTTCGTGACGCCGCGTGGCGCGCTGGCGATCGGCGTGCTCGCGGCCTTCGCGTCGTACGCCGCCATTCTCCTGCGCTCGCGCACGAAGATCGACGACGCCCTGGACGTCTTCGCCTGCCACGGCGTGGCCGGCATCGCGGGCGCGCTGCTGACGGGCGTCTTTGCCACGAAGGGCGTCAATCCGGCCGGGGCCGACGGCCTGCTCAACGGCAACCCGCACCAGCTGGTGGTGCAGGGGCTCGCCGTCCTCGCGACGATCGTGCTCGCGGCGGGGGGGACGTTCGTCATCCTGAGTCTGGTGCGGGTGGTGATGCCGATCCGGCTGGCCGTCGAAGCGGAGATCGACGGACCGGATATCAGCGAGCATGGCGAAGAGGCGTACTATGGAGGGGACGTGGCGGCGCTGGCGGGCCGGCGGATCGCGCTGGGGCAGAGCGTATCGCTGCCGGCTCACGAAATAAAGTAGGGGCGGCCCTCGTGGCCGCCCGTCGCCCTTACCATTGCGTGTCCGGCCGTCCCGCCCGGTGATTGGCGAGCCGGGCGAGGGTGAACAGCAGGTCCGAGAGCCGGTTGAGGTAGACGACGATTTCTTCCGGCACCTTCTCCGCCACGGCGAGGCGCACCACGGCGCGCTCGGCACGCCGGCAGACGGTACGCGCCAGGTGCAGCGCCGCCGCCCGGGGCGTGCCGCCGGGCAGCACGAAGGCCTGGAGCGGCGGCAACTCGCGGTCGGCGTCGTCGATCGCCAGCTCGAGCGCGGCAACCCGCCCGGCCGGCACCTTGAGCTTGGATCGCTGGGCATCCTTGAGGCGCTCGGGTTCCGGGGTGGCGAGGGAACCCCCGATGGCGAAGAGGTCCTGCTGGATCGCCGCAAGGAGCTCGGCGTGCTCGAGGACCGGCTCGGTGGCGCGCACCAGGCCGATGGCGGCGCTGGTTTCGTCCACGTCGCCGTAGGCCGCGACGCGCAGGTCGTCCTTGGGCACCCGTCCGCCGCCCATGAGCGAGGTCTGGCCGGTGTCGCCGGTGCGCGTGTAGATCTTCACGCGGCCAAGGTACGGCGATGCCACCGCCTATTCAACTGGAACACCGCACCGACAGGGATGGTTAGACGGGGATGAAGGAACGCTCGATCCTGCTGGAGATCGCCTGCGGCGATCTGAATGACGCGCTGGCCGCCGATGCCGCGCGCTCGGACCGGATCGAGCTGTGCAGCGCGCTCGAGCTCGAGGGGCTCACGCCCTCGCTCGGCACCGCGGTCGAAGTCGACCGGCGCCTGTCGGTGCCGTTCGTCGCGATGGTGCGCCCGCGCGCGGGCGGCTTTGTCTACTCCTCCGACGAGAAGGCCGTCATGCTGCGCGACGCCCAGCTACTGGTGGACGCGGGTGCGGTCGGCATCGTGGTCGGATGCCTCACCAGCAGCGGCACGATCGACGCCCGGGCCTGCGAGAAGTTCGTGGCGCTCGCGGGCGAGGCCGAGATCGTCTTTCACCGCGCCTTCGACCGGATCAAGGACCAGGTGGGCGCGCTGGAAACCCTGATGGACCTGGGATTCACGCGCGTCCTGACGAGCGGCGGGGCGCCGACCGCCCTGGCGGGCGCGCGCAGGATTCGCGCGCTGGTCGAGCGGGCCGCGGGGCGCATCGAGATTCTTCCGGCCGGCGGGATTCGCGAGAACAACGTGGAAGCGGTGGTGATGCAGACCGGCTGCGAACAGGTGCACTTGAGTCGGCGGTAGGACAACCTCTTTAGTGAATCACCACTAGGGCCGTAGCTGGGTCGTGATTCGCGCCCGGAGCGCATCGGCCAGCGCGCGAGTGGGAACGGTTCCGGTCGCAAAAGTGAAGTAGTCGAGACGGCTGAGCGCCTGGGCGCTGAGACCGCGGGCCCGCTCCAAGTCGGCGAGCGCCAGTACTCCCCACTGCACGGCATCTTCGCAGCGCGCTTCCGACGACAAATCGTAAGGCAGCACGCCATACGCATCCACGAGCAGCCGCTGGGCCGTAGCGGTATCGGCGCGGGACAGGGCGTCGAGGCCGCGCAGCGTCGCGATGACGGCCCGGGCCTCGGATCCGGCCACCGGTTCGCGCCGCGCCACGTCCTCGGCTCCGGCCACGGCCGAGTCCAGAAGGGGCGCGCGCCCCAGCCTGATGGCGGCCACGCCCAGCAGGCCCAGCGTCTGGAGTCCGGGCTGTGCCGGTCGGCGAAAACTGTCGAGTGATGCGTCGAGACCTTCCCCGTCGATGAGGGAGGCAAGGAGCCGCAATCGGTCGACCGCGGCGGGGGTGGCGCGCAATTCCGCCAGACCGGCAATGGCGGCCCGGGCATCGCCCATATCCCCCGCGGCAAGGTTCACGCAGGCCAGGTAGGTAAAGCTCAAGGCGCGTCGGACCGGACTGCGGGTCGGCGCGGCGCCGGCCGCGTAGATCACCTTCTCGATGCGCAGCGCGCGCGCCGGATCGGCCGTCAGCATCCGGCCCACTTCGTAGGCGGTGCGCTCGACCACGTCGCCCGCTGCGGTGGAGCGATCCGCTTCGGCGGCGAGCGTCGCGGCTGGCTCGTGCAAGGCAATCGCCCGCACCGCGAAGAGCGCGGCCTGGTGCACCGTCGAGCGTGGACCCAGCGCCGCCCCGCGCCGGGCGAGCGCGAGCGCGCCGGCGGTGTCGCCGGTCACAACCCGAAGTTCGACGGCGTGGTTGTACGGATCAATCAGCGTGGAATCGAGGCGGATCGCGCGATCGAAAGGCTCGAGGGCACGCTCCGGCGTCACGCCAAAGGCCAGGCCCACGTGGTAGAACGCTTCACCCTGTTCGTACGCCACTTCGGGGTCGTCGGGGTACCGGCTCCCGAGCGCTTCGGCACGGGCGATGGCGGCGCGCGCGTCGCCTTCGACCTGGGCGTAAGCCGTCTGGAGCAGGTCGCCCTGGCGGCGCGGCAGGCGACCCAGCGAGCGCAACGCGCGCTCCATCAGCGTCGTCGCCGTCCACGGCGCGATGGTCGCGCCGTAGGAGGCCACCACGCGCAGCCGGTACAAGGCAAGCGCGAATGACGAATCGAGGCCGACGGCGGCCATCAGCGAATCGGCCGACTCCTGCCACAGGCCGTGGCGCGCGAGTCGCTCGCCGGCGAGATAGAGCCGAAGCGCTGCCGGCGAGGTCGACGCGAACTCGGTGAGCGAGCGGCGCACGGTCCCGCTCCCCGACGTCAGCCGCAGGCGCGCGAGCGAGAAGGCCAGACTGTCGACGACCGGCGCGGGATCGGCGGTCAGGCCGCGAGCCTCGACCGACACCGGCGGGCGGTTGCGCACCAGGTCGTGCAGCTCGGCCCGGGCGCGCACCTGGTTTCCGACGAGTACGGCATTGCCGAGGATCATCGCGCCCGCGCCAAGGCTCCGCGCGATGGCGGCCGCGTCGGCCACCGACGAGGCGTCGGTGAAGGTGCGCGCGCGGGCCAGCAGCGTGCGCGACGCGACGACGCGCAGTCCCGCCTGCTCATCGAGGGCGAGCGAGAGCAGGTCCATCGCGCCTTCTCGCAGCGACGAGGCTTCGGGTGATGTGCCGGAGATGCGAAACGGGAAAATCGCGATCAGGTTTTCATCAACGGCGACTGCGCGCGCGGGCGCGGTTCCTGCGCGCCGGCAGGGTGGTGGCGTGCCATCGGGGCATTGCGCGCGTGCCGCGCCGGCGATCGAAGCCAGGACGACGAGGGTCAGGATGCTGCGGCGAGTGGTGGTGAGGTACATTGGGCAGAATGTACGGAGGACTCCGTGATCTGACCATCATCGGCGCCGGGCCCGTCGGGCTTTTCGGCGCCTTCTACGCCGGCATGCGCGGCGCGTCGGTGCGGATCATCGATGCGCTGCCCGACCTGGGCGGCCAGCTCACCGCGCTCTATCCCGAAAAACCGATCTTCGACGTCGCGGGATTTCCTCGCATCCTCGCCAAGGACCTGGTGAAGGGCCTGCGCGAGCAGGCGATGCAGTTCAAGCCCGACGTCCGTCTTGCCGAGGAAGTGACCGGGATGCGGCGCGAAACGAGCGACGAGCGCCAGGAGCGCATCGTCCTCACGACGGCGGCGGGCGACTACCCCACGCGCGCGCTGATCATCGCCGCGGGGATCGGCGCCTTCTCGCCGCGTCGGCTGCCCATCGACGACTACGACGCGTGGCTCGGGCGCGGCCTCTTCGACAAGGTGCTCGACCCCTCAACGTTTGAGGGGAAGCGCGTGCTGCTGGTGGGCGGCGGCGACTCGGCCTTCGATTGGGCGGTCAACCTCCAGGGCATCGCGAAGTCCATCCTGATGATCCACCGGCGCGACGGCTTTCGCGCCCACCAGGCGACGATCGACCGGGTGCACGCGCTCCACGCCTCGGGGGCGATGGAGCTGCGGACCTTCTGGGAAGTGCGCGCGATTCACGGCGCCGGACGCGTCGAAGCGGCGACGCTGGTCAATAACCGGACGAAGCAGGAAGAACGCGTCGAGCTCGACGCCGTCATCCCGCTGCTGGGATTCATCTCCAACCTGGGCGACGTCGCGAACTGGGGACTGACGCTCCAG
>JAYTEN010000237.1:0-3874 GCA_043735145.1 Gemmatimonadota bacterium
GGCTCTTCCTTCCGGCTCGCGGGCTCGCCGAGCAGCGCCACGAGGTCGGCCTCGGTGCTCGACGCCGTGAAGACGGCCGTGCGCCCGTGCCTGACGAGACCACCCGCAAACGCGCGCGCTCCCTCGCCCTCGCCGAACGCCGCCTCCACTTCGACAAAGCACTCCCGCTCGACATTGAGCTGAAACCCGCGACCCGGATAGTTGTACATCCCGCTCCGGGCCGACGCGGCATCCTCGCACGGCCCGAACTTCTCGAGCCGCACGGCGGGATCGCCGAGCCGGATGCCGCAGAAGGATTCCTGGTCGAGATCCAGGACGAGCTGGAGACCGCGCTGCTCACGCCAGTCGCGCGTGGGATTGCGATTCAGGAGATTGTCGAGAAGTCCCATGGTCTCCTGCCGGGTGAAAGAGGGCGACCATAAAGGTCGCCCCAACCGTACCGCCGTACCGCCGTACCGCCCTAGGCCGGGACGATGTTCTTGTTCGCGCTGAAGAGATTGCCCGGATCCCAGGTCTTCTTCACCTGCGCCAGCCGGGCATGGTTCGCGCCGTACGCCGCGCGCGTGCGATCGTCGCCTTCTTCCGCATTGAGGAAGTTGACGTACGTCCCGCCCGTCGAGAACGACTGCATGTCGCGCCATGCCGACCGCGCCCACTCGATCTGCTTCGCGTCATCCTCAGGCTTGTCCCACGCCGCCGTGATGTTGAGCACCCACCGCGCATCGCGATTCCCGACCGCCGAATGGCCCGCCGGCTTCTCGCCCACGGCCTTGCCAATGGGAAAGAGCACCATCGCCCCGTGCGGCGAGGAAATCTTCGCCGCATTCGCCATCCACGTCTTCGTCATCTCCTCGCCCAGCGACGGCAGGAACTCCGACTTCCAGTAGTAGCGCCGCCCCTTGGGCTGCGTGGCGTCGAGCAGATTCTGGAGCGACACGTAGGACCGCTTGATGCACACGTCGCCCACCGGTTTCAGGAACGCCTTCAGCGGCGCGACCCGCTTCTCGGCCTCGGCCAGCGGGCCGGTGTCGCACACGAGCAGCATGACGATCGGCTTGCCGTGCATCTCCTTCGCGATCCACGGCGCCGGCGGCGCGACGCGCATCACCGCCACCACCGCGCATTCGGGCGGCGCGCTCGCCGTGAACTCGCGATGCAGCGCCAGCACCGCCTCGGCGTTCTCGGCCGGCCAGGCGATCGGTCCGCCGATGATCTCGGGCCCCACCGGATACAGCCGGTACGTGAAGCCGGTCGCGACACCGAAGTTGCCGCCGCCGCCCCGCAACCCCCACAGCAGGTCGGGATGCTCGGCCTCGGTCGCGCGCACCAGCTTGCCCTCGGCGGTCACGATGTCCACCGACTCGACGTTGTCGCAGGTCCAACCCCAGCGGCTCGTGAGGTAGCCGAAGCCTCCGCCTAACGTGAGACCCGCGATCCCGGTATTCGACACGAAGCCGAGCACCGCGGCCAGGCCGTGGACCTGCGTCTCGCGATCCACGTCGCCGAGCAGGCAGCCGGCCTGCGCATGCGCGTGCTTCTCCTTCGGGTGCACCCACACGCCGCGCATGAGCCCCATGTCGAGCACGAGCCCGTCGTCGCAGACCGCGAGCCCGGCGATGTTATGGCCGCCGCCCTTCACCGCGATCTTGATGCCGTTCTCGCGCGCGAAGTGCACGCACGCCACCACGTCGGCGACGCCGAGGCAGCGGACGATCGCGGCGGGCTTCTTGTCGATCATGCCGTTCCAGACGCTGCGGTTGTCGTCGTAGCCCGGCTCGCCGGGAAGGTGCATCGGGCCGCGCAGTTTTGCCTTGAGACCGTCAGCCTGGGCTTTGTCGATGCTCACGAGATGCTCCGTTCGGGGGTCAGGAACGTTATCCGTGTCGACGCCGAAGGGCGACCACAAGGGTCGCCCCAACAACGCGAAATCGACATTCCGGGCTTTCTGCGTTTTTTCGCGCCCGAAATGCATGACTCTGGTTACGACTGATCCATCGATACTGGCAGGTTTGGCTTGCGGTCAGCGGCACGGGTGTGGTCTCGCGTCCTGCCCTTCGGGCTTGTCATGGTTCGCAGCTGAATGGGTGCTGGTGTGGCTAAACTGGCAAACGCGGAGCCCTCACAAGCCTCCGGGCGAAAGCCCTTGTGGGTTCGAATCCCACCACCAGCACCGCCGCACTGGCGGATCGTGTGTAGCCGAGCTTATCGTTCGATTGTGAGGGCTCCGCGGCCAGATCTTTTTCGCCGCGAGCAAAGGCCGGGGATCCCGGCCTTTGTTTTTCCTCCGCCTTTTTTTTCGTACCGCCGTACCGCCGTACCGCCGTACCGCCGTACCGCTGTACCGCCGTACCGCCGTACCGCCGTACCGCCGTACCGCTACTCCTCGCCGCGCGCCATCCGACCTCGCAGGAACGCCTGCTGTTCCGGCGTGAGCCGCGACTTGAGCCGCACCAGCAGCGTGATCTGGAGCCGCTTCATCTCACGCTCGCTCGCCAGCACGCTGTCGAGCTGCGTGAGCACCTGGCCCTCGTCGACCCGGTCCTGCTTCACCACGTTCGACAACCGCTCCATCGCCGCCTGCAACCGCCACTGGATCTGCTGCGCCGACTGCTGGGTGCGCTGCATCTCCTGCATCATGTAGCCCCGCTGCTCCTCGGTCAGCCCGATCGCCTCCTGGTTCTGCATGATCATCTCGGGCGAAAAGAGGTTGCCCATCACCGGATCGCCAGGACCCACATCGGCGCCCGGACCCATCTGCCCCGCGCCGGGACCCATCCCCTGGCCACGGCCCGGCACCATCCCCCCGGGCGGCGGCCCCTGCCGCGGACCCGTGCCCGGCCCACGCCCACCACCCGCCGGCGGGGGCGCCTGCGCCGGAAGCGCCGTGACACCCGCCACCATCAGGACCGCGATCAGCGATGCCTTCTTCATATCGAGTCTCCCCTGGAGTGATCCTTCGCCACCGTCTTCACCGTCGTCTCGAGATGCACGGCCGAACTCGTCAGGCTCGGCAACACGACCTGGGCGCCCGGCACCGCCAGGAGCGACGCCGTCGGCGACGTCCAGCTCGCGATCGCCACCACCGTCACCGGCGCTGCGCGATGCATCGCCCCCCGCACCCCGATGGCAGCCGCCAACACCGCCACCGATGCGGCCAGGCCCAGCGCGATGCGCCGCCGAACCAATCCGCCGGCCCGCCGCGGCGGGCGGGCCAGCAGGGCGCCGATCGCCGGAGGCTGCATGGCGCGCCGGTCAGCATCGCGCAGCTCGCCGAACACCCGCTTCAGGTCGTCGTCACGCTCGTTCATCAGCCCGGCTCCTTCAACAGCGCCCTGAGTTTTTCCTTGCCGCGCGCGTAATGCGTGCGCGCCGATCCCACCCCGATGCCCATCGCTTCGGCCGCATCCTCGACCGTCAGGTCGTGATAGAAGACCAGGACCAGCACTTCGCGCTGCCGCGCCGACAACTGCTCCAATGCCTTCCGCAGCGATGCTCGCCGTTCGTCCGCTTCGATCACCGTGTCCACGCCAGCCAGCGCGCTCGGCCGATCGGTGTCTGGACCAAGAGGCAGGAGCCGAAGGCCAAGCCAGGCCATGCGCCGCCGCTGCTCCATCGCCGTCCGCCGGATCACGCCGAAGAGCCAGGTCCGGAACGCCGACCGGCCCTCGTAGCGCGCCCGCCCCTCCAGCACCTTCAGGTACGCCGCCTGGAGTACCTCTTCGGCCCGCTCACGATCCCGCCGAGCGCAGTGCATCGCCCACAGGAACGCCTGCTCGTGGCAGGCGGCGAGCGCATCGCGCAGTTGGTCGTCGTTCACAGCGTACTCTATGGGATGAGTGTCGCGACGGAGCAAGTCATATGACGGGATCCGGCC
>JAYTEN010000238.1:0-1908 GCA_043735145.1 Gemmatimonadota bacterium
CGTGGATACGACGCTCGCCGCGCGGCTCGCCGAGGTGGTAGGCGGCGCCCGGACCCTCGAGGACTCGCTGCGCGCCGCGCATCGCTGGGTCGCGCAGGACTTCCGCTACGTGTCGCTGTCGCTGGGGCAGGGTGGATACCAGCCGCGCACGCCGGCCTCGGTCCTCGAGACCCGCTATGGCGACTGCAAGGACAAGGCGACGCTGTTCATCGCGCTGGCGCGCCGCATGGGCGTGCGCGCCTGGCCGGTCCTGCTGTCCAGCTCGGCATCGGCCGACAGCACCATGCCGACCGTCAACCAGTTCGATCACATGATCGCGGCCGTCGAGCGGCCCGGCACGCCCGGGTACCTCTTTCTCGACCTGACGGCCGACCTCACGCCCTACGGCGAGTTGCCGCCGGGCGAGCAGGGCGGCTTCGCCATCATCGTGAAGGACAACGGGCGCATCGACCGCGTCGTGCTGCCGCAGACGGCGGTCGCCGACAACGGCACCGAGGTGAGGATCATCGGCGAGATCACGCCCGAGGGGCTCTTCAACGGGCGCTTCATGCGCCGCGGGTGGGGCAGCCGGCAGTACTCGCTGCGCGGCGCGCTGGCGGAGGTGCCCACCGGCGAGGCGCGCACCGATCTCATCCGCTCGGTTGCGACCTCCATCTTCGAGGACGCGACGGGCGACAGTCTCGAGGTGTTCGACGGCCGCGACCTGCGCGCCGAGGCGAGGGTGTCGATGGCGGTGCACAACGGCCGCGCCGCGCGCAACAATGGCGGCATCGACCTGCTGACGATTCCGATCGACAACGTGGCGGTGCCGAGCCTGGCGAATGCGCTCGCTGCCAAGGGCCCGCGCAAGTATCCGATCGACAAGGAAGAAGTCACGCCGCCGTGGATCTACGACGGCGAGTTCCGCGTGACGCTGCCGGTGGGGTGGCACGCCCGGCTGCCCCCGGGCCAGAACCTGGCGAGCGCGTTCGGCACCTACACCGCGCAATACACGCAGGAGGGCCGCGTGGTGCGGGTCGTCAGGCACTTGGCGGGCTCGCGCGGCATTGCGGCACCGGAACGGATGCCGGAGGTGATCGACTGGATCAGGTCGGTGTCGCGCGACGACATTCGATTCCTGGTCCTGGAGCATGCCACGCCCTGATTCCGCGACGATCAGGAGCAGTAGTAGAATGCGGACGCGTTCAGGGGCAGGCAGGTTCAGCGGCAGGCCGGGTCAGCGGCAGGCCGGGACAGAAAAGCGGGCAGGAGCGAATTCTCGCGTCCTGCCCGCTGTGCCTGTGACTGCCTGATCCTGCCTGCCCCTGAACGCGTCTGCATTCCACTACTGCTGCTGTCAGGAAGTCAGCCTCGCTTCTGCGCCCTCAGCCGGCCGATGCCGCCCCGGAAGCTCACCTGTCCGGTGATGTTACGGACGTTCTCGAGGTGGCCGCTGAAGACGTACTCCTCGCCATTCCAGTCCACGCTCAGCGTCATGTCGCGCCCGTTGGGACGCACGATGAACGAGCGGATCGGCGACGGCGGCACGCCCGGGCGGGCAACGATCCCCGAGAAGTGGCCGTCTACATAGTTGAGGCGCCAACCCCCGCCGATGGTGCTGTCGCGCAGCTGGATCTGGAAGTCCCAGTCTCCGGCCCACAGGGCGTTGCTGTCCACCGCCGGACGGGCCGGGGCAGCAGGCGCGGCGGCGGCTGCGGGCGTTTGTGCCCGAGCGGTCGTAGACCCGGCGCCGAACGCGGCGGCGGCTACGGACAGGGACAGCATCAAACGATTGCGTGACATCACGATACCCTCCTTGGGGGTGTCGGCGTCCAATTGGTGTTGCGTACTCAATTTAACCCCATTCGGGTGCAAAAGAGCGGCCATGAAACATGCCACCTTGACGGGACGTACTACAAATGTAGAATG
>JAYTEN010000239.1:0-5573 GCA_043735145.1 Gemmatimonadota bacterium
GTGGGAAAGTGAACGCATTCCGAGGCCTCTGGATCCTGCCGCTTCTCGCGGCGCCGCTCGCCGGCCAGGCTCGCCCCGCGCGCCCCGGGATGACGACGACGAACACCGCGCCGCCGCTGGTGGCGCCGCCGCCGGCCATTCACATCGCGCCGCTGCCCGACACCTCCGGCTGGGGCGTGCACATCCTGGCCCTGGCCCGCGGCCCCGACGGCGCGATCTGGGTCGGCACCTACGGCGACGGCATCTTCGTGCTCCGCCCCGGCCGCAGCGAGTGGCAGAGCTACCGCGCCGACACCACCCAGCGCTCGATCTCGTCGAGTTTTGTTCATGCCTTCGGTTTTCACGGGCACGACGTCTGGTACGGCACCGTGGGCAACGGCTGGGGCGTGATCCACGACGACGGCACCTTCGAGCGGTGGGAAGGACGGCAGCTTGGCCCCCGCTGGCAGTACGTCGTGCCTAACGGGATTGTCGTGCGCGGCGACACCGTCTTCATCGCCACCGCCGACGGCATCCGCTGGACGGCCAGCCGGGGACAGAGCTGGAGCGCCATCACCGACACGGTTCCGGTGCGCGGCCTGCCGAGCCGGTACGTGCTCTCGATGGCTCCGGCACGCGACGGCGGACTCTGGGTCGCGACGCTCCACGGCCTCGGTACCTTCACGGGCGGCGCATTTCACGCCGCCTCGCCGTCGCCCACGCCGCTGGGCGGGCGGGTGCGCAGCATTTTCGTCATCCATGCGTCGGGCGCGGTGGTCCCGGCCATTCTTGGCAGCGAGACCTGCATCGGCTCGCAGCGACCCAAGCGCCGCAAGCAGGAAGCGCGCTGGGAGTGCATGTCGCTCCTCCAGCGGGCGGGCGGGGCGTCGGTTCGCGCCCTGGGCGGCTGCGACGGCGTCCTCTGCGCCGGCGCGAGCAGCACCGGCGCGTTCTACGGCGCGCGGCTGGGCCTGGCGCTCCAGCCGCGCAACTCCACCGCGCGCTCGCGCGACGTCTACGCGGTGTTGCCGCCGCCGGCGCAGACCCGCATTCCCGCGGACACCCTTTTCGGCACCGCCTGCGGCTTTCTCGGCCAGCAGCCGGAGGCCTGCCTCGCTCCCGGCGACACCGCCGGCGTGCGCCCGCCCGCGACGCCACTGCACACCTGGTTCGCGCGGCCCATCGCGCGCACCGAGCAGCCGTTCATCGACCAGACGTACCGCTTCGGCTCGACGATGGGCGGATTCTTCCAGCCCCACCAGGGCGTCGAGTTCAACAACCCGACCGGCACGCCGGTGCAGGCCATCGACGCCGGCATCGTGGTGCACGCCGGCCCCGCCGAGCAGGGCGCGCTGGTGGTCGCGATCCGGCACGACTCGATGCTGAACACGCCGCAAGGCCGGCGGCACATCTACTCGGTCTACTATCACAACTCGGAGCTGCTCGTCAGCGTCGGCCAGCGGGTGCAGCGCGGCCAGATCATCTCGAGGGTCGGACATACCGGCCGCGCGACCAACGACCACATGCATCTCGAGGTCCATGCGTCGCCGTACGATTCGACGCGCCTGATTGTGGACCCCGCCGTGCGCTATCCGCCGTTCAACACCAATCCGGAGCTGTGGATCGAGCCGATGCCCGGCACCGGCCTCGTTGTCGGCCAGGTGTGGGACGCGAGCGGCAGTCCGGTGCGGCAGGCGCGCATCTACGGCATCGTGAAGCCCGAGCCGCAGGAGACACCCTTCAGTTTTGCCGAGACCTACGGCGAGCGGAATCATTCCGATCCGGTCTACCAGGAGCATTTTGCGGTCGGGGATGTGCCGGCCGGGGAATACGTGCTCGGGACGACGATTGATGGTCGAAAGGTTTTCAAGAGGATCAGAGTCGAAGCCGGCAAGATGACCTTTGTCGAGTTCAGGTAAACAGGAAGGTGAAGAAGGTGAAGAAGGGGAAGAAGGTGAAGAACGTGAAGAATGTGCGTTCCTCACCTTCTTCACCTTCTTGACCTTCTTGACCTTCTTCACCTTCTTCACCTTCCGATGTTTATAGAACTCACAGAAGCACTCAGGTGTCCCAATCGGCACGATGAGTCGTATCTGATCTGCGCCCCGGTAACGATGGATGGCCGCGACGTCGTCCGCGGCGGCCTGCTCTGTCCCGTCTGTCGCGCCGAGTACGCCATTCTTGACCGCGTCGCCTGGCTCGCGCCGCCGCGCGATGACGCGCCGGCAGGCGCCGCAGGATCGGCGCTGACGGCCGAGGCGGTACAGCTCTTTCTCGATCTCCAGGGCCAGGGCGGCTTCGTGGTCACCGTTGGAAGCGCCGGCCGGCTCGGCCCCGAGCTCGCCGCCCTGATGCCGGGCATCGGGATCGCCGCCGTGAATCCACCGGCCGGCATCGCGGCGTCGGCATCGCTTTCCGTCATTCATTCGCCCCATGCGTGGCCGGTGCGCCGCCAGACGGTGCGCGCGGTCGTCATTGGCGCCGATGTCACAGCGGGTCGGTGTATCCCCGATGCCGTCGGTTCGGTGCTCAACGGCCTCCGCGCGATCGTGGAAGACGAATCGGCGCATCCCGACGGGCTGGTGGAGCTGGCGCGTGGTGCCGGCGTGTTCGTGGGCGAGAAACGGGCGCGTTGAGGCACAGCTTGCGTCGGCGCCGCCTTTCCGTAAAATCTCCTGCATGCTGATCAAGCGTTTCTACGACACCCGCCTCGCCCAGGCGAGCTATCTGGTCGGCTGCCAGGCGACCGGCGACGCGCTGATCATCGATCCCGCCCGCGACATCCAGCAGTACCTCGACGCCGTGAAGGCCGAGGGGATGCGGCTGATCTTCGTGACCGAGACGCACATCCACGCCGACTTCCTGTCGGGCACCCGCGAGCTGGTGGCCGCCAGCGGCGCCCTCGCGATCCTCTCCGACGAGGGCGGCGCCGGCTGGCGCTACGGCTGGGGCCATGAGCCAGGCGTGCGCCTGGTCTGCGACGGCGAGACGTTCATGGTCGGCAACGTGAAGGTCGACGTCCTCCACACCCCCGGCCACACCCCCGAGCACATCAGCTTCCGCATCACCGACACCAAAGCCACCGACAAGCCGATGGGCGTCTTCACCGGCGACTTCGTCTTCGTGGGTGACGTGGGGCGACCCGACCTGCTGGAAAGAGCCGCGGGCGTGCGCGGCACCATGGACGCCGCTGCCCGCCAGCTCTACGCCTCGATCCAGAAATTCAAGCAGCACCCCGACTATCTCCAGATCTGGCCGGGCCACGGCGCAGGGTCGGCCTGCGGCAAATCGTTAGGCGCCGTGCCGTCGTCCACCCTGGGCTACGAGCGCATCGCCAACTGGGCTTTCAACGTGAAAACCGAGCACGAGTTCGTGCTGAGGGTGCTCGACGGCCAGCCGGAGCCGCCGGCCTACTTCGCGATCATGAAACAGCTGAACCGCGACGGCCCGCCGAAGCGCGCCGCGGGCCGCCCCACGCGCGTGGGCGCCGACGCGCTGCGCCGCATCCTGGCCGAAGGGGGCGTCGTCGCCGATACCCGCAAGACCGCCGAGTTCGCGCTCGGCCACCTCCACGGCGCCTTCAACGTGCCCCTCGGCGGCTCCTTCCCGACGTACGCGGGAACGGTGCTGCCGTATACGAAGCCGATCCACCTCGTCGTCGCCGAGGAGTCGCTCGACGATGCGCTCGCGTCGCTGGCCTCGGTCGGGCTCGACGACGTCGCCGCCTGGGCGACGCCGGCCGACGTGACCGGCGACCTCGAGACGACGCCCCAGGCCAGTCCCGCCGATGCCCTGGCGCGCGCGGCGCGGGGTGAGGTCACGATCGTTGACGTGCGCCGCCAGAGCGAGTGGGACGAAGGCCACATCGCGGGCGCCATACACCTGCCGTTGTCGGAGATCGGGAAAGGCGAAGGCCTGGACCGGATTCCGCGCGGCAAGCCGGTGGTGCTGCACTGCGAGTCGGGCGGTCGGTCGTCCATCGCCGCCAGCGTGCTCCTGGCCGCCGGGCGCGGAGACGTGATCAACATGCAGGGCGGCATCAGCGCCTGGAAGAAGGCGGGGCTGCCAATCGAACACCTCGAGGTCACCCCGTTCTAGTGTGCGGCAGCCAGCTCCGCTTCCGCGTACGCCGCATCGATCTCCCGCTGGTTCTTCTTCTCCACCACGCGGCGCTTGACCTTGAGCGTCGGCGTGAGATCGCCCGACTCGATCGTGAAATCGTGCTCGAGGAGGATGATCTTCTTGGGCATCTCGTACTTGGCCAGGTCGTGCAGCTCGCCCAGGACCTCCTGCTCCATCTTGGCGCGCACTTGCGGATTCGCCAGCAGCTCCCGGTGGTCCTTGAAGCCCATGTCCTGCTGCTTGGCCCAGGGGAGCAGGTGCTCGTACTGCGGCACGATCAACATCACGGCGAACTTGCGCTTGTCGCCCAGCATGACGGCGTTGGAGACGAACTTGTTGGTCTTCACCATCGCCTCGATCGGCTGGGGCGCGATCTTCTTGCCGCCCGCGGTCACGATCAGGTCTTTCTTGCGGTCGGTGATCTTCAGGAACCCGTCGGCGTCGATCTCGCCGATGTCGCCGGTATGGAACCACCCCTCGGCGTCGATGACTTCGCGCGTGGCGTCGGGCTTGTTGTAGTAGCCCTTCATCACGTTGGGGCCCTTCACGATGATCTCGCCGTCCTCCGCGATCTTCACGGTGACGTTCGGAATCACCGGGCCCACACAGCCCAGGCGCACATGGCCCGGATTGCTCAGCGAAATGACCGGCGAGGTCTCGGTGAGGCCGTAGCCCTCGTAGATCGGCAGCCCCGCGGCGAAGAAGAACTTGGCGATATCGGCCGGGAGCGGCGCGCCGCCGGAGATGAAGTACCGGAGCCGCCCGCCCACCCGCGCGACCAGCTTCGAGAAGACCAGCTTCTTCGCGATGCCGTACTGGAAGTGCAGGCCCGCGGACACCGGCTTCCCGGCGAACTGGAGCTCCGCGACCTTCTCGCCGACGCCCTTGGCCCAGAAGAAGATCCGCTTCTTCACCGGCGAGATCAGGGCGTTCTCGAGCACCCGGGCGTAGATCTTCTCGTAGACGCGCGGCACACTCATCACGATGGTCGGTTTCACCTCGCCCAGGTTCACGACGAGCATGTCGATGCTCTCGGCGTAGTTGATGGTGGCGCCGCCGCCAAAGACGGCGTAGCTGCCCATGCGCTCGAGGATGTGGGAGAGGGGCAGGAACGACAGGGTGGAGTCGGTGTGACCGAGCACCAGCAGGGGAATGGCGTCCATCACGTTCGAATAGATGTTGTTGTGCGTCAGCATGACGCCCTTCGGATCGCCCGTCGTCCCCGACGTATAGATGATGGTCGCGAGGTCGTCGGGCTTCGTCTGGAGCGCGTCCTGCCGGAGCGTCGCGCCCTCGCCCGCCTGCACCGCCAGCGCACCCGACGCGTCGTGGTCGGCCAGCGAGATCACGCCCTCGCCCTTCGCGTCGGCGTCGAAGGCGATGATGTGCTTCAGGTTCGGCAGCTCGTGGCGGATCTCGAGGATCTTGGCGAGCTGCGGCGCGCTCGACACCGCGATCGCGACCGCGCCCGA
>JAYTEN010000240.1:0-6318 GCA_043735145.1 Gemmatimonadota bacterium
CCGGGTGCCGGTGAGCGTCGTCGCGGTGGTGGTCGCCAACCTCCGCGCTGTCTTTCCGCACGTCGAGATCTGGTATGCGAACCCCGCCGATCTCATCATTCTGGCTTCGAACCAGCCGCTCCAGTGGGACGCCGCGCGGGTCGCGGCGCACCTGGCCCCCGGCGCGGCGACGGCGGCCGTGTTCCGCGACTGGCTCGAGATCGACCAGCCGGCGCAGCTGCTGGGGCGGTTCATCCTGGGCGACAGCGGCACCGCGAGGCTCGCGCGCAGCGCCCCGTTTCTGCATTACGACGACCGGCCCGCGCTCGAGTTTGTCGCCGCGCGCGGATTGTTCGCGCCCGCCCTGCCCAGCGTATTCGACTCCCTGATGGCGATCCGGGAGTCGGTGCACGACACGGTGCCGGCCTTGAGCGGTTGGGCGCTGGCGCCGGGCCAATGGGAGGCGGCGTACGTGCGCTCGCTCCCCTCCGAGAACCACCGCACACTGCCGCTGGCTCGAGCCTCATTCGCGGCGCAACCGGCCGACCCGGTTCGCGAAGGCGAGCTCGGCATGGTGCTGTTCAACCGCAACGATTTCCGGGAAGCGCTGCCGCACCTCATGAACGCGCTGAAGAAGCGGCCGACCGATGCGCGGTACCTGCTGCGCGCGGGGCTGGCGACGTCCGCCGTGGGTGATCTCGCCGGGGGCCGCGCGCTGCTCGAGCGTTCACGCGCCGCCGGTGGTGACTCGGTTTATGCGACCAGTTCACTGGCGGAAACCGCGGCGGGCGAGGGCGACTGGATCCGGGCGGCGGCCGAGGCGACGCGCGCGCTGAATGGCGTCCGGCCGACGATCGCCGCGCCGTTCCCCGGCGCGCTCCAGAACGCGGTGCGCGCGCTGGCGCTCAACGGGCCGCCCGCCATCGCGGCGCCGGTCCTCGAGACCGCCATCCGGATGCGGCCGTCGTGGGACCTGGCATGGCAGGGCGCGGCCTGGACCTACGTGCGCTGGGGCGGGGAGCACTGCGCCCGCGCCGCGGAGCTGGCCGATGAGATGGGGCGGTTTGGCTGGACCAGCAGGGAGAAGGTGGATCTGCTGCGGACCTGCGAGCGTCGCTAGCGGCTCAGCGTCCCTGCGGCGGCGGCGAGTCGTTGCCGGTCAGCTTGCGGACTTCGTTCGCCGCGGAGATCACCACGTCCACGTCCCGGGAGAGCGCCCGCGCCTGTTGCGTCGCATTGGTGAGGTCGCCCAGCGCCTCCGCGACGCCTGACGAGCGCAGGCGCAGCAGGTCGAAGCGCATGTTCTGCATGTGAATCAGGCACGACTCCAGCTGTTCTCCCAGTTTCGCCCGCCGCGCCACCAGCTGCTCGACCTTCTGCTTCTGCTGCTGCAGCAGGGTCATCCGGCGCTCGCTGTCGGGCGACGATGGGTCCAGCTCGAAGGCCGCGAGGCGCGCGTCGATCTTCCCCACCTGGCCGTCGTCGATGTCGCGCTCCAGGGCCGCGAGCGCGCGCGCGAGGTCGGTCGCCCGCTCGAGCAGCTGGTCAATCGTCGGGGCAATGTCGGGCAGGAGCGCGCGTTCCGACTTGGACATCCGCTCCAGCATGGACAGCATCGCGGTGCGATCGCTGCGAGCCTGCTCGATGCCCGGTGCGTGCCGGCCGAATTCCTGCGTCGTCACCGGCGCGTTGAGGCGCAGCGCGTTGCTGCCTTTGCCGGACTTGAGCTCGAACGCGTCGGCCGCCGGCGGCCGGTTGATCACGTCGCGCCAGGAGTACCCCGACGTCCACAGCCGCGCATAGTCGCGCGCGACACCGACGCCCCAGAAACCCGCCACGATATACCAGGGGAAATGCGCCCCGCCCACGGTGCTCACCAGCATCAGCATGCCGTTGACCGCCGCGTACGTCGCCAGGCGGTGACGGAACCGGGTGATCATCACCGGCTCGCCGGTCTTCTTGGCGAGCTCCTCGATCTCGCGGTCTTCCTGCTCCTTCTTGTCGAGCCTGCGCCCCTGGCGCTCCGAGTGACGCAGTTCCTTGTGCGAAGACGACCGGCGCGGGGCGGGCGCTTCGCCGCGGCGCGACGCGATCCAGTCCCGCGCGTCGCCCGGATTCATGGACCCGCGGCCGCGCTCGCCCGCCGATTGCCGCGTGCCCGTCAGCGGAGCCGCGGTCCCGGCACGGCGGGATGGTCCGCCCGCCCGCGCCGGCGGAGCCGTGTACGTTCCCGTCTCCAGCGCGCGGCGCAGCGCGTCCGCGGTCGGCCAGCGATCCTGCGGGTCCTTCTCGAGACAGCGCATGACCGTCTGGGAAAGCTCGATCGGGGTCTCGGGGCGCTTCTGGCTCACGGGAACCGGCTTCTCGGTGATCTGCTTCATCAGCAGCATCGGCACCGACGCGGCGGCGAAGGGGGGCTCGCCGGTGAGCATCTGGTAGGCGACCACGCCGAGCGAATACAGGTCCGACCGGCCGTCGATCTCGGAGTCGCCGGCAGCCTGCTCGGGACTCATGAAGGCCGGCGTGCCGATGGCGACTCCTGCTTCCGTGAGCGTGCCACCCTCGGAGGTGAGCGCCTTCGCGATGCCGAAGTCCGTCACCATCACCCGGCCGCGCGTGCCCTCGAGCAGGATGTTGTCGGGCTTCACGTCGCGATGGATCACGCCCTGGGCGTGGGCGGCGGAGAGCGCATCGGCCGCCTCCTTCATCACCCGCCGTGCTTCCTCGATGGACAAACGGCCGCGCCGCTTCAGGCGCAGGCCGAGCGACTCGCCGTCCACCAGGCCCATGACGAAATAGCAGAGTTCGTTGACGTCGCCGACGGAATGGATCGGCACGATATTCGGATGCGAGAGCCGCGCGGCCGTCTCGGCTTCGCGCAGGAAGCGCTGCCGGATGTCGGCACGGAAGGCGAGGTCGGGCGGCAGCACCTTGATCGCGACCTGGCGCTTCAGGCGCTCGTCACGGGCGCGATACACCACGCCCATGCCGCCGCGGCCGATCTCGCCTTCGATCGTGTACGCGCTGCCCAATGCTTCCGCCAACCGCGTTTCGAGCACGTGATTCCGCCACCGGTTTGATGCCGATATGTCGAATGTCTGCGGGGCATAGATTAGTGCTACGCAGCGGGTTAGGCAACTTCTGCGCGCGGTGCGGTCTGCCGTTTTGGCACAAGTTCCGCAGCTTCGGCTGGCACGGAGGGTGCATGAGAGCTAAACCGCATGCTTCAAGTGTAGAACTTCCAAAGGCGTCCTGGAGAATCGAGCCCATGGCTGATCGTATGACACTTCCTGTCCTTCCCCTGCGCGATCTCGTGCTGTTTCCAGGCGTGACCGCACCGATCAATGCCGGTCGTCCCGGAACGCTGCGTGCTGTCGAGCGGGCGCTGAAGGACGAGAACCGGCTCATCTTCTGCGTCGCCCAGCGCGAGAACAACGACGTGGTGGCGCCGTCGAACCTCTACACGATCGGTGTCGTCGCCAAGATCGGCCAGATCCAGCGCGGTTTGGGCGGGCTGCAGCTCGTGCTCCAGGGCGAGTACCGCGCCACGGCGCTGCACTACACCGAGAAGGACGGCCATCTCGAGGCCATCGTCACGGCCTCGCCCGATATCGGGCCGGACGATCCCAACGAACCTCTTTACCAGGCGATGTACAAGGAAGCGCGCGAGCGTGCCGCGGAGCTCGGCCAGAAGAGCGGACTGCCCGACGAAGTCGTGCGCCAGCTTCTCGCCCAGGTCGAAGACGCCGGCACCCTCGCCGACATGGTCGCCGGGTACCTCGACATCCCGACGGCCGATCGCCAGAAGCTGCTCGAGACGCTCCCGATCGAGACCCGGCTGCGCCGCGTGCTCGTGCACATCCAGCGCCAGATCGAAGTCACCGACGCGCAGGAAGACATCAAGTCCCAGGTGCAGGAGGAGATCGGCGAGCGCCAGCGCGAGATGTACCTGCGCGAACAGATGAAGGCGATCCGCCGTGAGCTGGGCGACGCCGACGAAGAAAAGGACGTGGACGAGCTGCGCGTCAAGCTGGAGTCGCTCCAGCTTCCGGAGGCGGCGCAGAAGGAAGTCGAGCGCGAGCTCGGCCGCCTCGAGCGCACGCAGAAGGAGTCGATGGAGGCGCAGGTCATCCGCAACTATCTCGAGTGGATCGCCGAGCTGCCGTGGAACACGCGCTCGACCGAGTCGCTCGACATCGGCGTGGCCGACAAGATCCTGGCCGAGGATCACTACGGACTGCAGGACGTGAAGGAGCGGGTGCTCGAGTTCCTCGCCGTGCGGCAGCTGCTCGAGCGGACCCGGAAGAACGGCGCGGCGAAGGCCGAGGCGCTGAAGTCGCCCACCGGCGAAACGCTGCCCGTGGTCCCCGGCGCGGAGATTCCGCACCAGGAGCCGGCGATCGTGGACGACCGGGTGGAGGACGACGGCGGCTCGAAGGGCCCGATCCTGCTGTTCCTTGGCCCGCCCGGCGTGGGCAAGACTTCGATCGCGAAGTCCATCGCCCGCGCGATGGGCCGGAAGTACGTGCGCATTTCGCTGGGCGGCGCGCGCGACGAGGCCGACATTCGCGGCCATCGCCGCACCTACGTGGGTGCCATGCCCGGGCGCATCATCCAGGGGATGAAGCAGGCAGGCACCAAGAACCCGGTCTTTCTCCTTGACGAAGTGGACAAGCTCGGCGTCTCGTTCCAGGGCGATCCGGCATCGGCATTGCTCGAGGTGCTGGACCCGGCGCAGAACGACTCGTTCCAGGACCACTACCTGGGCGTGCCCTTCGACCTCTCCGAGGTGCTGTTCATCGCCACGGCGAACTTCGGGCAGAACATTCCCGGTCCGCTGCTCGACCGCATGGAAGCCATCGAATTCGCCGGTTATACCGAGCTCGAAAAGCTGGGCATTGCGAAGCAGTACCTGATTCCGCGCCAGATCAAGGAAAACGGCCTGTCGCTGGAGCAACTCGAGGTGGACGACAATGCCGTGCGCCGTGTCATCAGCGGCTACACGCGCGAAGCGGGCGTGCGCCAGCTCGAGCGTGAGCTCGGCCGCCTCTCGCGGAAGGTCGCGAAGCGCATCGCCGATGGCAGTGTGGAGAGGGTCTCGCTCGGCGAGAATGATGTGCGCGAGCAGCTCGGCCGCCCGCGCGTGCATCCCGAGCGCGCGATGGCGGCCGACGCCGTGGGCGTCGCCACCGGCATGTTCTACACGCCGATGGGCGGCGACATCATGTTCGTCGAGGCCCAGCTCACGCCGGGCAAGAACGACCTGGTGCTCACCGGACATCTCGGCGACGTGATGAAGGAGTCGGCGCGCGCGGCGCTGACCTATGCCAAGACTCGCGCGGTGGCCCTCGGCATCCCGGAGGAGAACATCAAGGAGCGCGAGGTCCACATCCACGTGCCCGCCGGCGCGATCCCGAAGGACGGCCCCTCGGCCGGCGTCACCATGGCGACGGCGCTGGTGAGCGCGATGACGGGCCGCCTCGCGCGGCACGACGTCGCGATGACCGGCGAGATCACGCTGGGCGGAAGGGTGCTGCCCATCGGCGGGCTCAAGGAAAAGGTCCTGGGCGCGGCGCGCGCGGGCATCACCGAGATCGTGCTGCCGAAGGACAACGAGCCCGATCTCGAGGACCTGCCGGATGAAGTGCGGAAGAAGCTGATCTTCCACCCCGTCTCGACGCTCGACGAAGTGCTCGGCATCGCGCTCGTCAGTCCCGAAGCACGCGCCGTGAACGAGCTGCTGGGGACGGGCCTGAAGCGCTAGTGCAGGCGGAGCAGGAGCGGTTGCAGGCGCTGCATCACCCGCTGCGCCGCGGTTCTCGATGAGGGCTCGGTGCCCTCGAGGAAGTATTCGGTAACGCTCGCGTCCGTCGTGTCGCCCGGTGCCACCGCACCGTCGCGCCGGCGGACGCGGATCGCAACCAGGCCCGGCGGCATCGCCCACGGCGCGGGCATCGCGCGCCGCTCGTAGGCCTTCTTCACGAACAGGTTCCAGATCGGCGCCGACAGCGTGCCCCCAAAGGCGCCGCGGGTGATGGTCTGCCGCTGGTCGAACCCCATCCACACGCCCGCCACCAGGTTGGGTGTGAAGCCTACGAACCAGACGTCGGCGTTGTCATTCGTCGTTCCCGTCTTGCCCGCGATCGGCAGCGAATCGGGAAGGCCGCGCCGCGCCGCGGTGCCGGTGCCGCGCTGGACGGCATCCTGGAGCATGCTGGTGAGCTGAAAGGCAACGCGCGGATCGAGCGCCTGCTGGTTCGCCAGTGGCGGCGCCTCGTAGATCGGGATGCGCGCGGCGTCCTGCACCAGCGTGACGATGCGCGGCGGCGTCCAGGTGCC
>JAYTEN010000241.1:0-12081 GCA_043735145.1 Gemmatimonadota bacterium
TGGCGGGCCGCGCTCAGCTTGCAGGCCCCTCGCTCCCGCCTGCATATTCATCTTTCCGAATCCGTATTCCCAGAAGGCAGGTTCGCCCATGAGCGCAACGCCGCGTTTCCATCGCGTGGTCGCCGGTCTGCTCCCCGTCGCACTCTTTGCCTGCGGCGGCGGCAACGCCCTGCGCCTGGGCGACGTCACTCCAGAATCGGTTCCGACGCTCGAGGCCGAACGGGCGCAGCGCCCGCAGGATCAGGCCATCGCGACCCGGCTCGGCGTCGCGTACTTCCGTGCCAACCGCCTGGTCGAGGCGCGCGCCGTTCTCGACAGCGCCGTGGCCGCCGCTCCTCGCAACGGCATCGCCGCCATCTACCGCGGCATGACGGCCGAGTCGCAGGGCGACTTCGCCGCTGCCCGCACGTCCTACCAGTCGTTCCTCGCCGTGGCCCGCGGCAACGATCTCCGGACGGCGGCTCGCCAGCGCCTGTCCCTGATCGGACGGCGCGAACTCGAGTTCGGCGCCCGCCAGGCGCTGGCCCAGGAGTCCCAGCTCAGCCAGAGCCCGCCCGAGCCGAACACCGTCGCCGTGATGCCGTTCGCGTACGAGGGTGCCAATGCGGAAATCCAGCCCCTGTCGCGCGGATTCGCGCAGCTGCTCGTCACCGACCTCGCCAAGTCGCGCCAGATCCGCGTCCTCGAGCGCGAGCGCATGCAGTCAATGCTGGATGAAATGAAGCTGGGCGAGCAGAGCCGTGCCGATCCGCAGACGGCGAGCCGCAGCGGCCGCCTGCTCCGCGCCTCGAGCGTGGTGCAGGGATCGCTGCTCGAGCAGGGCAATCTCCTGCGCGCCGACGCCGCCGTGGTGAACGTGACGACGTCCGAGGTCGGGCCGACACCCGCCAGCGCCGCGCTCGAGCTGAGCCGGCTCTTCGATATCGAGAAGGTGCTGGTGCTCCAGATCTTCGAGAACATGGGCATCCAGCTGACCGATGCCGAGCGGGCTTCGATCGACCAGCGCCCCACCCAGAGCCTCGCTGCTTTCCTGGCGTGGAGCCGCGGGCTGGGCGCCGAAGACCGGGGCGACTTTGCGGCCGCGCAGGGCTTCTACAATGAGGCCATCCGCATCGATCCCTCGTTCGGCGCCGCCGCCCAGAGCTCGCAGCAGGCCTCGGATCTCCAGGCCGCCGCGTCGCAGACCGTCCAGCAGGTCGAAGTCGCCGTCGCCGCCGCCGCGAACATCGAAGCGGGCAGCGGCGCCAGCAATGACATGACCCGCGACCAGCTCAGCGCGGGCACCAACGGCGTCACGCCGAGCTCGACGCCGGTCGCCGGCACCGAGCAGACCGGCACCGGCTCGCAGCCGAATCCGGACCCGCGCCGCGACGACAACACGCCCAAGCCGACCGCCACGATCCGCATCGTCATCCCGAGGCCGTGATGCGCGCCCTGCGACTCTCCTTGTTGCTCGCGGCCCTTCCGGCCGCCCTGGCCGCGCAGGAAAGCCCGCGGCCCGGCATCATCGTCGGCGCCGAGTACCACACCCTGTCGTTCGCGGCCGGCGGGGCGACGAAGAAGGTGACCGAGTTCGCCGTGCCGCTCGGTTTCACGCTGCCGCTCGGACGGCGAATCACGCTGGACGCGGGGACGTACTTCGTCCGCGCCGAACGCGAAGATTCGTTAGGCGGCAGGGCGTCGGTGTCGGGACTCACCGACCTGGTGCTCCGCACCGCCATCCAGCTCAAGCCCGACGTCGCGGTCTTCACGATCGCCGTCAACGTGCCCACCGGCCAGGGATCGCTCACCGCGTCCCAGGATTCCGTGGCGCGGGTGGTGGCGACCGACCTGATTCCCTTCCAGGTGGCCAATTTCGGGACCGGGTTCAATCTCACGACCGGCCTTGCCCTCGCCATGCCGGCCGGGCCCTGGGCGCTCGGGCTCGCGGGCAGTTACCGGTACAGCGGATCCTATGAGCCGTTCGCGGGCAATACCGCCACCCTGAAGCCCGGTGGCGAAGTGCGGGTGCGCGTTGGTGCGGACCGGCTCGTTGGGCAGGGCCGATTCTCGCTGGGACTGACCTACAGCACCTTCTCCAACGACGAATTCGGCAGCAACGCCCGGAGCCCGGGCACCCGCTTCATCCCGCAGGCATCGCTCAGCCTGCCGATGGGCAACAACAACCTGTCGCTCTACGCCTGGGACATCTACCGCAAGGTCACCGAGACGGCGGCCGATCCCACTCTCGCGAACGAGAACACCATTACCGCCGGCGCCATCCTGGCGCTGCGCGCCGGACGCAATTCGCTGCGGCCCCAGGTCGAGTTCCGCCACTCCGCGCGGGGACCCGGAGGGCTCCAGTCCAACGGCTCCCTGCTGGGCCTCGGGCTGCGCTACGTGATGAACCCCGGTACCAGGGTCACCATCACCCCCGGCGTGCGCTTCGACACCGGCAGCCGCCCTGAAGGCGGTGCCAGCATCGGCTTCACCGGCTTCTCGGGGAGCCTGACTATTCGCTCGTCGCTATAAATCAAAGGAATCAGAGGGGCGGCCCGGTGGCCGTCCCTTTTTCGCGCCCATGGGCGTAAATATTTGCGGATCAATGCTTTAGGCATTCCGATGTATAGATAGTGACGCGACAGTGATTGTTGACGTTTCGTGCTTACCCTGCTACGTTGCCGCTCGATTTCGGACCTGCGCGGTATAACACAGTGGACAAGTGGAGACGGCAGTGGCAACGGAACTGAGCAGCGGTGCAATTTCCAGCATTCTCGAGGCGGTACCGGGCATTGCCACGGTGCTGCGCAGTCCCATCGCGGATGCCATCGTCAATCTGTCGCGCGCCGCGGCAGACATCATTCCGTTCGACCCCAAGGACGCCCACGAGCTCATCCGTTACGCGGTTCGGCGCGGACTGATCCGCAGCGACGAGGGCGATCGGGTCACGGCCGAGATCGAATTGTCGGGGAAGGGCACCTCGCGCCCGGCCATGCGCGAGACTCCCAAGGTGCCGATCAACCCGGTGCCGGTCCGAAAGCCGGTTTTCGTGCCGCCGCCGCCGCCGCCGGTGGTCGCCGCGAAAAAGGTCCCGGCCAAGCCGGCCGCAAAAAAGCCGGCGCCCAAGCCGGCTGCCAAGCACAAGACCGTCGCCAAGAAGAAGTAGGGCGCTGGAGGTCGCGCGTCCTACAAGCGGAATCCCGACACCACTTTTCTGAGCCGTTCCGCCGCGGCGAGCATCTCGCCCGCCGCCGCCGCCATTTCCTGGGTGGACGCGCTCTGCTCCTCGGCCGCCGCGGTCACCGACTCGGCGGCCGAAGCGTGTTTCCCTGCCTGTGCATTGACGCTGCTCGCCACGTCCTGGATGGATTCGGCCGCCTGGCGGTTGACGGTCGCGGCGTCCGCCAGCTTGCGCGCCGCGTCCTCGACCCCGGTGACCGCGGTGACGATCTCCTCGAGTCCGGTCGCCGCGCCCTGCGACACCATTTCGATTCCCTGCACCTTGCCGACGCCCTCCTCCATCGTCCGCGACACTTTCTCCACCTGGTCGCGCAAATGCTGGAGCGTGTCGGTTACCTGCTCGGCTGCCGCCGCCGACTCGTCGGCCAGCTTCCGGACTTCTTCGGCGACGACCGCGAATCCGCGTCCGTGCTCGCCCGCGCGCGCGGCTTCGATGGCGGCGTTGAGCGCGAGCAGGTTGGTCTGGCTCGCGATGCGCTTGACCAGGACCACGAAGGCATCGATGGACTCGCTGCTGCGGGAGAGCTGCGCGACCTCCGCGGCCGAAGTCCTGACGACCGAGCGGACGTCGAGCAGCGTCGCCAGCGCGCCCTGCACATCCATGCGATGCCGCGCGGCGACGTCGCGAATCTCGCCGCCCAGTGACGCCACCCGCTCGGCCGCCGCCGCGTTGTCGCCCGCCGCGACGCGCAATTGGGCGGCGGCCGCGCCGGCCTCGGCCAGCCGCTTGGCCTGCTGGTCGGCGCCGCCCGAGATGTCCATCATCGAGGTGGAGATCTCGCCCGACGACGCCGCGAGCTCCTCGGAGATCGCGGAGAGGTCCCCCGCCGACGCCGCGATGCGCTCCGACTCGTCTACCACGTCCTGCACGATGGTCCGCAGCCGCGCGCCGGTGGTGACGAATGCGGTGGCCAGGACGGCGAACTCGGTGGCCATCTGCCCGGGCTCGACGGGGCGCAGGTCGCCCTCACCGAGCCGCTCGGCGGTGCGCACCAGCTTGGCGAGCGGACTCTCGACGGCACGGAGTGTCATGTAGGCGAGGATGACACCCGCGACTGTGAAGAGAGTGAGGAGCACGCCGAGCCAGATCTGTTTCTCGCCGGCCGACCGCGCGAGCGCGGCATTGGCGGCGGCGGCCCCTTCGGCTTCCTGCTCGCCCAGGGCACGGATCGCCTCGGTAATGGCGTTGGCCGGGCCGCGCGCGCCGGCGGCGCGGATCCGCGCGTCGTCGGCCCGGCCGACGTCGAGCAGCGCGTGCGCCAGCGAGTACTCGGCCTCGAGCTGCGCCTGGAGGCGGCCGATGGAGTCCACGAGGACGCGCGCCCGGGGCGTGAGGCCCGCCATTCTGCCGTACTGCTTCCGGACCGAGTGCGTTTCCAGCCCGATGCGCTGGAACCGGTCGGCGAGATCGTGTGACGGCGCCGTCAGGTACGCTTCGGCGGCGGCGATCTCGTTCAGGATGCCGCCCTGGAGCGCCGAATTGGTGCGCGCCGACGCCCGGAGTTCGACCAGGCGGACGTTGATGTCGGTCGTCATGGAGCGCAGGAAGAGGACGCCTGACGCGGCGCCCGCCACGACGCCGACGACCAGCAGCCCCAGGGCGAAGATGAGCCGGGCCCGGATGGTGCCGCGCGCCGCCCGGACTCGCCCCCAGGCCGAAACCGTCATGGCGTTCCCGCCAGGACGATGCGGCCGCCGCGGACCACGCCGACCAGCACCGACTTGTTAGGCACGTCGCCGTTGGCATCGAAGGTCACCCGGCCGGTGACCCCGTCGTACGCGGGGCGTCCCTGGCCGATCCGCGCGAGCGCGTCGCGGATGGCCTTGCGGCTGCTCCCCCCGTCGCGGATGGCCTCCGCGATCAGGTGCACGGCGTCATAGGCGCCGGCGCCCCGGTGGTCCGGCTGCTCGCCGCCGCTGATGGCGGCATAAGCGCGCAGGAATTTCGCGTTGGCGTCGCCCGGCTTGTCGGGCAGGTAGTTGCTGGTGATGTGAACCCCTTCAGCCAGGACGCCTTCGGACTGGATGCCGGTCAGCGCATCGCCGCCGATCAGCGGTTGCGTCATGCCGCGGGCGCGCGCCTGGCGCAGCACCGCCACGCCGGTCGCGCGGTCTCCGGCGATCATCAGCACCTGGGCGCGGCCGTCGCGCTGGATCCGGTCGAGGTAGGGTCCGAGGTCGGCGATGGTTGTGGGCATCACCGGATCGGCCGACACGATGGTGCCGCCGAGCTTCGTGAACTCCTCGCGAAAGGTGCCGAGAATCCCGCGGCCGTAGTCATCGTTGAGATAGATGATGGCCGCATACCGCGCATTGAGCTGCTGCTGCGCGAAGCGCGCGAGGACACCGCCGTGGACGAGGTCGGTGGCGCAGACCCGGAAGGTGTAGGGGCCCTTGCCTGACAGGTCGGGGGACGACGCCGAGGGCGACAGCTCGACGACCGGAGTGACGGAGTTGTAAATGTCGGCGGCGGCGAGCGTCGGGCCCGACGTGAGATGGCCGATCACGGCGCGGACGCGCGGGTCATCGCGCAGCCGCTGCGCCACCAGGATCGCGCGGCCGGTCGAGGCCGAATCGTCGAGCGAGTCGAGCGCGAGGATGCGGCCACCGAGCATCCGGCTGTCGTTGACTTCCTGCACGGCCAGGCGCGCCGCGAGCAGCATCGACCGGCCACGGGCTTCGCTGAAAGGGCCGGCGATCCCGATGACGATCGTGCCATCCGATTGCCGGCAGCCCAAGCCAAGGAGGCCTCCGGCGATTACGAACGCCGCCCCGAGGCGGGACCGCCAGGCACAAACCGACGACGGCATACGACGAGCCAAGTGCCGATCCATGAAGAAGTTGAGAGAGTGGGCTAACAGTAGGAGCGTAGCGCAGCCCCCGCAATAGTCGTGTCCCCTGAATCCGGAAACCCCGGCGACGCTGGCATACACGCGTCGCGACGGATTATCCTACCCTATCCGACCAACCGGGGTGAACTGGATGCGATCGACCACGATACTGCTTGGAAGCGTGCTGCTACTGTGCGTTTCCGCTGTTCCGTCGCAGGCGCAGAAGCGTCGTCGCCCGCCGCCGGTGCTCATGCCCGGTTCGGCGACGCCGGCCGCTCCCGCCACACCGGCCTCCGCTGAAAGCACGAGAACCAAAGGCCGGCGTCCTCCGCCGACGCTCGTGAACCGTCCCGGCGGCGCACCGGCGCCGGCGGTATCACCCCAGGCGGCCCATGCCGCGGCGCCCACGGCACCCGCGTTCACCGCGGGGCTGGCCATGCCGGCGTATGACGGCGAATCAGACGAGGATCGTCTGAGCTATCTGCGCACCTTCACGACGCAACTGGATTCCGCGACCGCCCTGATGGTAGGCGTGTTCCGCAATACGTCCGGTCAGCCGCTGGCGGGCGCTGCCGCTCCGAGCGCGCTGTCGGCCCGCGAGCGGGAACGCTGGGGCCGCTGCCGCGACGTGCATTTTGACCTTCAGACGTACGCGCAGGCGATGCATGATCTGGTCGAGGACCTTCCCGAACAGGCCAACGTCCAGCGCGCCGGGCATGGACTTGACTCGGCGCTGACGGCGCTCGAGGCCACCACCGAGTGCGACAACATTACCAGCATGGTCACGGCCCCGGAGCGCTGGGTCCCGTGGGAGAGTCAGTACACCACCAGCGCGCGCCGCTTCTATCGCGACTGGTACGGTCAGGTGCGGGATGTCGCGGACCGCAATCGGGCCCTGGTCATGGCGCTAAACTCAACTTTGGCAATCACTTCCAGGATTTCTGTCCCGCCCGCGCTGCCCCGCACGCCGCCCTACGCGGGAGCGGCACCGAGGTAGTTAGATTACGAGCACCAATGATCACGACTCTACTTTTTGCCGCCGCTGTCATGCAGCAGCCACTGCGGGCGTCTCGACGGCCGGTACCGGCTCCCGCCGCCCAGACCCCTTCATCCGCGCGGTCGTCGGTTGGCGTCCAGCCCGCCCCGGCGCCCAAGACGGCCTTCGATTCGGCCATTGCCGCCGTTTCGGACATCGGTATCAAGGTGGCCGAAGTGCGCAGCGCGTACAGTGCCTATCGCCTGGCGGCGTTCAACCAGGCCGATGGCGCCGTCGTCGAGCGCGCGGTGCAGTTCGGCGTAAGCAGCCGGACACTGGCCACCGCGATCCAGAACCAATCGCGCAATCTCTGCCGCTCCTGCATGGCCAACCGGAACACCCAGACGATTCTCGATGCGTATCGAACGTCGCTGACGAGCGTGCAACGCACGGCGCAGCAGTTCGCCACCCGCATGCAGAACGTGAATCCGGGGACGCCGGCGCCGGCCCGGACGGCAAGGTTGCGCAGCGATGTGCGAGCCGTCGGCGTGCAGCTGGTCCAGGGGCTGCAAGAATACGAGGCGCGACTGCACGCGCTGCGTGGCGCGATGGGCTGGGATGTCCCGCCGATGCCGACGCCACGACGAGGCAACGGCACCTGACCAGCGTCATGAGATAAAGAAAGCCCCGGAATGACTCCGGGGCTTTTTCGTGCCGGCTCGCTGCGGGATTCAGTTGCCGTGCCGCCGGGCTTCACCCGCCTGCCGGAATTCCGAAGTCGCGTTCCACGTGGGCTGCGATGCCGCGTCGCCGAGCATCAGCGCGGCGCGGGCCAGCACGCGCGCCTGCTGCAGCGCGCCGGCGACGGTATACCAGGGCAGGATCTCGTCGGCCGGCTGGTGGTAGCGGTCGCGGCCGTAGATCGCCTTCTGCTCCGCCATCCATCCGGCCGGCTGGCCGGTGGCGTCGTCGCCGATCTCGAAGGCGAGACCCGGCACGCCGGCCCGTGCAAAGGGAAAGTGGTCGGACCGGAAGTACGAGCCCTGGATGAGCCCCGACTCGTCAGGCGTGACGCGCAGGCCCTCGGCCCGCGCGGCGCGCGCGAAGACCGCGCCCATGCTCGACTGGTCGCCGCCGAGGACCGAGATGTCGCGCGTCGGGCCGTAGAGGTTTGCCTCGTCCAGGTTGAGCACCGCGGCGACCTGCCGCAGCGGGATGGGCGGGCGCTGCGCGAACGCGCCGGATCCCAGGAGCCCCTGCTCCTCGCCCGTGAAGGCGGCGAAGATCAGCGAGCGGCGGGGCCGGACACCGCTGCGGACGAACGCCTCCGCGATGGCGAGGATCGAGGCGGTGCCCGACGCGTTGTCGAGCGCGCCGTTCATGATGGAGTCGCCGGCGACCGGCTGCACGATGCCGAGGTGGTCGTAGTGCGCGGTGACGAGGACGGCCTCGGCCGTCAGCGCGGGGTCGCGTCCGGGGAGGCGCGCGACGACGTTCGCGGCGCTGCTGAAGCGCACCGTGGAGCGCACCTGCGCGCGCACCGTGATGCCGGTGGGCACGGGGCGGAAGTCGTTGCGCGACGCCGCGGTCATCATCGCGCCGAAGTCCATCCCCTTCGCCGCCAGGAGCGTCGTAAGCGCGGACTGGGTGATCCAGCCGGCGAGTGCCAGCGACGTCGGCGGCTTCACCAGGCGGACCTGGTCGCCGGTCCACGAGTTGCGCACGGTGCTCCAGCCGTAGGTCGCCATCGTGTCGTTATGCACGAGCAGCACGCCCGCGGCGCCGCGCCGGGCCGCTTCTTCCAGCTTGTAGGTCCAGCGGCCGTAGTAGGTGAGGATGCGGCCGCGGAAGATGGCGGGGTTGCGCAGCCCCGGGTCGTTCACCAGCACCACCACGATCTTGCCGTGCAGGTCGATCCCCTTGTAGTCGTCCCACTGCCACTCGGGTGCGGCGATGCCGAAGCCCACGAAGACCAGCTCGCCCGACGCTTCCTGGACCTGCTCGGGTGACGGCTGTCCCGCGGGCGGTGCGGCGGGCGCCTGCTCCGACCACATCACGAAGTCATCGCGATAGCGCGGCGGCGGCGCGTTCACGCCGCCGGTCACGTGCAGCTGCGCGTCGGGCACGAGGGTGACGATGGGCACTTCGTGGAAGAACGTGCCGTTGTCGCCCGCGGGCTCGAGTCCCATCAGCATGAACTGCGAGGCGATGTACTGGGCCGCGACGTCGCCGCCGCGTGCGCCGGTTCCCCGGCCCTCGAGCAGGTCGCTGGAGAGGAAGCGCAGCGGCGCCCAGATGGCGTCGGCACGGATGGCGGCCGCGACGCGCGAGCCGGGCGTCAGGGACGCGGCCGCGCGCTGAGCGTGGAGCGAAAAAACCGGCAGCAGGCCGGCCAGGAGCGCGGCCTCGAATCGTCGGATCATGATCGGTTTCCCGTTGTGGGTGGGCAGAGTCAGGGAAGCGTATCGACAGTGTAAAGGTGCGACAAGGCACACATCCACAAAGTTTTCCAGTCCACATTCCGACATCGTGGGGAAAATCGGGCTAAAGCGTTTAGGTAACGCGCTTTCGAGTCCACAGAGTTACCCACAGACTATCAGCTAACCCGAAGCAAATCCGGCACTTGTAGACGTTTGGGGGGTGCCTATATTGATCCCCGTCGTCAGCAGGGAAGGGAGTCGGGCCAGTCCCGAGTCCACGCCTGCAGATGGGCTTGAGCGAGAGCTTGGAGGAGGACGCCGGTGCAATCAAGGGCTCAGGCGTTCGATGATTCCAGGGTAACCCTTCGACTCAGGCAGGCGAAGCCAATCGCGCGCTTCGTCCATCCCGCCGTGGTGCAGCGGGATGCAATGCGGGAGGCCGGTCCGCGATCCGGTTCGACCCGAAGCACTCGACGCAGTGAACCCGCGACCGGCAGGCCGCGAGGGGATCAAAGCCGGAGCTGAGGTCAGCCCTACCGGGAACCTATAAGACAATCGGTGGCTGGTTTCAGAAAAACGGGGAAGCAATTCTTCGACTCCGGGTAGCTGCATCGGCGACGGCCCGTCTGGGAGACCAGGCGGGCCGTTGTGCGTTCAGGTGCCGGTGTCAGACTGACGAGTTGCAAGTCGCCTAGTCGCCTAGTCGCCAGGCTCAGGATTCGGGCTGACCGCCGAGCTCGACATAAACCCACTCTCGTGTCCGGCCATCCGCGAAGTTCGCGGGCGCGAAGAGAAATCCCGCCCCTACCGTGCTCGTCCACACGCCGTGCAGGTGATCGGCGCCGTGGGGCAGCGGCCCATGGAAGAGTTCCGTCAGCCAGCGCCGGGCGTGCTCGACCTCGACGCCGCGCGCCGAATCGATGCTCGCCAGGGCGCCCTTGCCCTGGGTCGTGATGAAGAAGTGCGCCAGCGCGCTCCAGCGCTCGGTAAAATCGAATCCCTTCACGAACGGCTCGTCGATCGAGCGCGCGCCGGCCGCGGGCTGGAGCTGGAGGGTCTCGACCCTGGGTCCGAGGTAGCGGAACACCGGCTTGCCGTCGATTTCGCGCTCGATCACCGTGGCTGCGGTCTCGCCCAGAAACCAGACGGCGTGCAACCGGTCTGTAGGCTGGAACAGTCCGGTTTCGCTCGTCCACTGGAGCGCGGCCAGCGCATTGAAGAGCGGGCAGCCGGCGCCGTCTTCGGCGGGCAGCAGCCTCGGCGCGCTGCCGGCGGCGCGCACGAACTCCGCCATCGCTTCGCTGCGCTGGCTGAACTCGCGGGTGGTTCGGGGGGCGGGAGTCGCTGTCATCGCATCGGGAATATACGAGCTTCCGGCTGCCTACGCGGGCTGCTTCCGCGTTGATTCCCAGGGCTGAAGCCGGTACTTGCCGGCGATTTCGTCGGTGCTGAAGGCCGGCGACAGCAGGCGCGATTCGGGAAGGGCGGTTGCCGGCAGCAGGTGGCGGATCGAATTGGCGTAGTACTCCAGCAGCGGCCGCTGCCGCGAGATCACGATCGCCCGGTCGCCTTCCACGTGAACCGCGGTCCGCCCCCGGAACATGAGCATCGCGCGGTCCCATGTCTCCTCGATGGCCCGGTCACCGCGGATCAGCTTGGCGTTGGCCTCGAGCAGGTGATCGCGATAGTCGCGCATCCGCTCCAGCACCTCGTCGACCCGCACCGAATCTTTCTCGAACGACAGCAGCGCCGCCGACGCCAAGGCGACCGACGTTACGGGAATCACGTCCTTGATGCGCTCGAGCACGTGGTCGGCCAGCCGCTGCACCGCCGGGAGTCGCTGCTCGCGCGGGAGCCGGAGGACATCGCCCGGCTCACCGGCCAGCCAGCCTCGCAGCGACACCGGCGAGCCGAAGTTCACCGCCGCGCGGCCCTGCCGGCGGACGCGTCCGGTGAGGATGCGCGCCGCGCTGAAGAACATATAGTGCATCACCTGGATGGACTGGCGGACGCGACCTTCGCGCAGGTCCTCGTGCAGGCACTCGCGGATCAGCGAGCGGTCCTCGAGCGTCCGGTCGTAGTTGATCGCCACCGGCACGAACCAGATGTCGCGCCCGAAGCCCTCCTCGCGCGCGGTGCCGACGATGTAGTCGAGCAGGCCGATCTTCGCGGGCCGGAAGCGTCCGTCGCGCGAGAGCCCGCCCTCCAGGAAAATCCCCTGCGTCACGCCGTGGCGCGTGATCAGCTGGATGTAGCGCTCCAGCACTGCGTGATAGAGCGGCTCCCGGTAGCGGCGCCGGATGAAGTACGACCCGAAGCTCTTGAACACCGTCTCGAGCGGCCAGACGCGCGCCCATTCGCCCACCGCGTAGCTCACCGCCACGCCGTGGGCGAGCACGTACGCCACGACCACGTAGTCGGCGTTGGAGCGGTGGTTCATCAGGTAGACCACGACGTCGCCCCGGGGGATGCGGTCCATCCCCTCCTGGTCCTGGTGCTCGACGGTGACCTTGAACAGCAGGTTCAGCAGCAGCTTCGAAAGGTTGTAGCCGAGCTTGTAGTAGGAGAGGACGTTGAAGAAGGGCAGGATCTCGTCGATGTACTGCTCGACCCGCACCCGCGTCTCGAGCTCGGA
>JAYTEN010000242.1:0-13875 GCA_043735145.1 Gemmatimonadota bacterium
TCGAGCCGCTGCCGCGCTTCGCGTCGGCCCGCGACGATTCCGACATGGAGCGCCTGCGCTCCGAGCTCGAGAATGAGCGCGCGCTGGTCGAGCGGCTGCGCGAGTCCAGGCTCCAGCTCGAGCACCGAGCCGCCGACGCCGAGGCCGCCCTCGAAGAGCGCGGCAAGGGAGCCCGCCGCCCCTCCGTGATCCGCCGGCTGCTGGGCGGCGACGCCGACCGTTGAGCCGAAAGCGCAGCCGGCGGGCCGCATCCGCGGCCGTCATCGAGCCCGGGACCCCCGCCGCGCCCGGCACCGGGGTGGTGGCACCGGCGCCGGCGCTGCCCCGCGGGCGCATTCCCGCGATCGGCATGCGGGAGATCGTGGCGGCCATCCACCGCCGCCGGGAGCGCCGTCGCGAATCGGCCGCGGGCCTCACCAATGCCCTCCAGCAGCTGTCTTCGTCGGTCGAAGCCCACCTTGCCAGGATCGGCGAGGTCCGCGCCGCCATTGAGGCGCAGGGCGGCGACCTCTCGCATCTCGCGCACTACGATTCCGTCATGGCCCGCCTCCGCGCCGAGTTGCGCTCGGCCGAGCGGTCGCTCGCGGCGGCGTTCAGCGAGGCCGCGCGGGGCTGAGTTGGCGCGCGCGTCCCGCGGCACCTCCTCCCGTCCTCGCCGGTCCGCCATTCCCGGGTTACTCGGCGCGCACGTCTCGACGCAGGGTGGCGTGCAGAACGCGCCCGCCCGCGGGCGCGCCATCGGCGCCACCGCGATCCAGGTGTTCACCAAGACGCCGAACCAGTGGCGTGAAGTCACCATCTCCCCGGAAACCGCGCGGCAGTTCCGCGCCGAGCTCGTCCATCACGGTATCCGCGCCGTCACCGCGCATGATTCGTATCTCATCAACCTGGCGTCGCCCGACCCGGTGCTGCGCCGGCGCTCCGAGGCGAGCTTCACGGCGGAGCTGCGGCGCTGCGAGCTGCTCGGGATTCCGTGGATCGTCTCGCATCCGGGCAACTACCTGGACGACCGCGAGCGTGGACTGCGCCGCAACGCGGAGTCGTACGCCCGCTGCCTCGCCAGCGTGCCGGGCCGGGTTCGCGTCGCCATCGAAGGAACGGCGGGCTGCGGGACGCAGCTGGGGTCGACCTTCGAGGAATTGCGCGATATCGCGGCCCTGATGCCCGACGCGGCGCGCGGGCGGGTACGGTTCTGTCTCGACACCTGTCACCTGCACGTCGCGGGCTACGACCTGGTCAATGATTTCGACGGCGTGTGGCGGCACTTCGACGAGGTGATCGGCTTTGCCAACCTGGCTGTCATGCACCTCAACGACGCCAAGGCCGAGCGGGGGAGCCGGCTGGACCGGCACCAGCTGATCGGCGAAGGACGGATAGGACCGGAGCCGTTCCGCAGGATCATGACCGACCCGCGGTTCGAGGGAGTCATCAGGCTCCTGGAGACCCCCAAAGGCGACGATTTGGTGACGAATGACCGTCGCATGCTGCGACGGCTGAGGGCCTGGGGCCGGGGAGCCAGAAACGGGCGAACCGGGCAGACCTGAGTACATTGGAGGTACTGTGCTAAGACTTCGACCCCTGTTTCGGCGATTCGCGTTCGCGCTCGCAGCTGCCCAGCTGCTGGCGTACGCCGCCGCGCCGGTCATCGAAGCCTCCACCGAACGCTCGACCAGCCAGGTGACGCTGGAAAGCCGGCATTCCTCTTCCTGCGTCCAGGTGCACCAGGCGGCGACCTGCCTGGCGTGCCAGCTCCTGACCATGACGGCGCAGCAGGGTCAGTCGGCGGCGCTTCCCTGCACCGACCAGTATCACGTGACGTACCAGCTACTCGCCGCTTCGATGGCGCCCCACGCCCCGCCGAGAGGACAGCTCACCCGCGCCCCGCCCCGCCTCGCCTGAACTGACCCGGCGCACCCACGCGCCCGGGCAATGTTCTGGACGAGGCCTTGTTTTTCGATGACCAGATTTTCCCGGACCGCGATGCGCATTGCGGTCGTTATCCTGTCAGGCGCCGTGCGCGAGACGTCCGTCGCGCGGGCGCAGAGCCCCGATCGTCCGCTCACTCTCGGCCGGCGGGAAGCCGTTGATTCCGCCCTGGTGAGAAATCCGCAGCTTCAGGTCGCGATCGCGCAGATCTACCAGGCTCGCGCGCGGGTGACCCAGGCGACCGCGTTTCCCGACCCCTCCTTCTCCGCCGATGTCTCGGGGCTATCCGCGGTGACGCGGCCTGGTTCCGGCACCGGCAGCAACTTCGGCATCGGGCTGAGCGTCCCCTTCCTGACCAAGTTTTCGCTGCGCGCCACCATCGGCAATGCCGACGTGCGCGCCGCGGAATTCAACCTCGAGCAGCTCCGGCAGCTCACCGCGTCGCAGACGGTCCAGGCGTACGATGCGCTGCTCGTCGCCGGCCGTCACCGGGTGGACCTCGAGGAGGTCCGCACGCTCGCCGCGGACTTCCTGCGCAAGACGCGGGTCGCGTTCGAGAGCGGCAGCGTCGCCCGGCTCGACGTCATCAAGGCGCAGGTGGCGTTCGCGCAGGTGGAGAACGACCTCATCGCGAACGAGCGCGACCTCGCCAACGCGCGCGCCGGCTTGAACCGGCTGATGGGACGCGGGCTCGGCGCGGCGGTCGAGGCCGCGGACAGCCTCACGGTCCCCCCGTCCCCCGCCGACCTGGACGAGCTGCTTGCCCGGGCGCGCGATGCGCGCCCCGAGCTCCGCGCGATCGCCAGCCAGCGACGCGGCGCGGCTGCCTCGACGTCCCTGGCGCGCGCATTCTGGCTTCCGGATCTCGGCCTCAGCCTATCGAAGAACCTGGCTACCGGGAGCCCGTCGTCCTACACGGCGGGCGTCGGCTTCAGCGTTCCCCTCTTTTTCTGGAACCACAGTCGCGGTGAAGTGGCGGAGTCGCGGTGGCGCGAGCGCGAGCTGAGCGCCGCGCTTTCGGACCTCGAGGCCCAGGTGGACCTCGACGTGCGAACCGCCTACGCCGCCGCGTCCACTTCACTGCGCCAGGCCGTCTACCTGCGCGACGAGGTGTTGCCCGAGGCGCGCGAGGCATACCGGATCGCCGCGGTGAGCTATGGCCTCGGCGGCATTTCCGCGCTCGACGTGCTCGACGCGCGGCGCACCCTGATCGAAGCGGAGAACGCGTATGCCGAAGCGCTGGGCGCCGCGAACGACGCGCGCGCCGCTCTCGAGTTGGCCGTCGGCGCGCCACTGGATACGCAGGCTCCTGGAGGATCGCATGGTCGCTAACCGCCGCGCGCGCGCCCTGGTGGCGAGCGCCCTCTTGAGCAGTCTCGCCGGGTGCGGGCACAAGGCGCCCGAGAAGGCGCCCGAGACGGCGGGCGCGCCCCGACTCAGCGACGAACAGCGCGCGAAAATGCACACCGTTGTCGTCACTGCCACGCCTTTCCGGCCGACGGTCGAGGTGACCGGCACGGTTGCCTTCAACGGCGACCGGAGCACGCAGGTGGTGTCGGCCATCTCGGGCAATGTGGCCCGCATCCTCGCCGATGTGGGAACGCACGTCACGTCGGGCCAGGCGCTCGCGATGGTCACCTCGCCGGACTTCGCGGCCAATGTGTCGGCGTACCGGCGCGCGCAGGCGGCCTGGCTCAATGCCCAGCGCATCGCCGTACGGGACTCCGCGCTGTTCGCGAACGACGCGATCGCCCGGCAGGGTCTGGAGCAGGCGCAGACCGACGCCGCCGCCGCTGCGGCCGACCGTGACGCCGCCCTAGAGGCACTCCGTGCCCTCGGTACCGATTCCGCATCGCTCCGGAACATCGAGCTCGGCCGCCCGGTGGCGACGCAGCAAGGCGCCATTCGCGCGCCGTTGTCCGGCACCGTGGTGGAGAAGCTGCTGACCCCGGGCCAGCTCATCCAGGCGGGCGGCACGCCGTCGTTCACGATCGCCGACATGTCCATCGTGTGGGTCATGGGCAACGTCTTCGAGAGCCAGCTGGGCGACGTGGCGGTCGGCGATGCGGCGGAGATCCGGCCGACCTCCGGCGACCGCGTCTTCCACGGGCAGGTGACGTACGTGGGGGCGCTCGTGGACCCGGACACGCGCGCGACGGCCGTGCGCATCGTCACGCCCAATCCCGGCGAGTACCTCAAGAAAGACATGTACGTCCGGATCACGATCCAGTCACGCCATGCGCGCAGCGGGCTGCTGGTCCCCGAGGCAGCGGTGCTGCGGGACCAGAACAATCTGCCGTTCGTGTTTCTCTCCGCCAGCGACGGCACCTACACGCGCCGCCTCGTCACACTGGGCTCCCACGTCGGCGACAAGTACGAGGTCGTGACCGGCCTCGCGCCGAACGATCATGTGGTCGCCGAGGGCGCGCTCTTCCTTCAGTTCGCGGAAAGCCAGTGAGCGCCCCCGGCGGGCCAGTGGAGGGGAGCCACGGTTCGGCGTCATTCATCAATGCCGTCGTCGCGGCGTCGTTGCGACAGCGCTTTCTGGTCGGACTAATTGTGGCGGTCGTCGTCGGCGTGGGGATATGGTCGTTGCGGCGACTGCCGGTCGACGCCTATCCGGACCTTTCCCCGCCGGGAGTGGAGGTCACGACGGAGTGGCCCGGCCACGCCGCGGAGGAGGTGGAGCGCCTCGTCACGGTGCCGCTGGAAGTGGCGATGAACGGCATCCCGAAACTGAAGGTCATCCGATCGGTTTCGCTGTACGGACTGTCATCCATCCGCATGACGTTCGAAGACGGCACCGATGACTACTTCGCTCGGCAGCTGGTGTTCGAGCGGCTCCCGGACGCCGCCGTTCCTGAAGGCGTATCCCCGGGCATGGACGAGCTGTTCTCGCCGTCGGGCCTCGTGTACCGCTATGTCGTCCAGAGCCCGTACCGCACCGCGCAGGACCTGAAGATCATCAACGACTGGGTCATCGTCCGTCAGTACAAGGCGGTCCCCGGAGTCGCCGACGACTCCCCGCTGGGCGGCGAGACGATGCAGTACCAGGTGCTCCTCGATCCGACGCGGCTCGCGGGCGCGGGACTCGCGGTCGGCGACGTCGTCACGGCGCTCGGCGCGAACAACAGCAATGCGGGCGGCGGTTTCTATTCCCAGGGCGGGCAGTTCTTCTACGTGCGCGGCCTCGGCCGCATCGCGACCCTCGACGATATCGGCAACATCGTCCTGGCCAATCGCCACGGCACGCCGGTACTGGTCAAGGATGTCGGCCGGGTGATCACCGGGAGCGCACCGCGGCTGGGGCAGTTCGGATTCAACGACCAGGACGACGCGGTGGAGGGTGTCATCCTGCTCCGGCGCGGCGAGCAGGCGCAGGTGGTGCTGAAGGGGGTGCAGGCGAAGACGCGGGAGCTGAACGAGCGCATCCTGCCGAAGGACGTCAAGATCGTCCCGTTCTACGATCGCAGCGAGCTGGTCGCGCTCACGACGCGCACGGTGAAGGACAACCTCCTGCGCGGCATCGTACTCGTGATGGTCATCCTCATCTTCTTCCTGTACGACGTCCGTTCGGGCCTCATCGTGGCGACGGTCATTCCGCTGTCGCTGCTCTTCGCCTTCATCTGCCTCGACTTGCGACACATCCCTGCCAACCTGCTGTCCATCGGGGCCATCGACTTCGGGATGCTGGTGGACGGGGCCGTGGTCATGGTGGAGAACATCCACCGCCAGCTCGCCCTCCGGCACGGCACCGCGTATCGCGTCACCGATGTGATCATTTCCGCCGCCGCCGAGGTGGACCGCCCCATCTTCTACGCCGTGGCGGTGATCGCCGCGGGCTTCCTGCCGATCTACGTGCTCCAGGGACCGTCGGGCAAGCTGTTCTCACCGATGGCCGATACCATGATCTTCGCGCTCATCGGCTCCCTCCTCCTGACCCTGACGGTGATCCCCGTTCTGTGCTCGTGGATCCTCCGAAACGGCGTGAAGGATCGGCGCAATCCGGCCTTCGAGTGGGTGAAGAAGCACTATCAGCGGTGGCTCGATCGCGCACTCGCGAAACCCTGGACGACGATCTGGACGTCGGTCATCCTCTTCGCCGTGTCGGCGGCCCTGCTCGCCGGCATCGGCGGTGAATTCATGCCGAAGCTCGACGAGGGCGCGCTGTGGGTGCGCTCTACGATGCCGTACACCATTTCGTTCGAGGAGTCGTCGCGAATCGTGCCGCAGATTCGCGCCATCATCCGGTCGTTCCCCGAGGTGACTGTCGTGGCCGACGAACATGGCCGGCCCGACGACGGCACCGACCCGACGGGATTCTTCAATGCCGAGTTCTACGTCGGCCTCAAGCCCTATAGCGAGTGGACCGGCCCGATCCGCACCAAGCCGGAACTGATCGCGGCAATCGACAAGAAGCTGGAGGCGTTTCCCGGCATCATCTTCAACTACACCCAGCCCGCTGAAGATGCCGTCAACGAGGCCGAGACCGGACTCAAGAGCTCACTCGACGTGAAGGTGTTCGGCGACAACCTCGACACCCTGCAGATGCTCGGCCAGCAGGTCCACGCGGTGCTCGATGGGGTGCGGGGCATCGACCAGATCACCCTCGTCCGGGAGCTCGGCCAGCCGAGCCTCACCATCACGGTGGACCGCGCGCGCATCGCGCGCTACGGCCTCAACGTGGACGACGTCAACGGCCTCATCAATGCCGCGGTTGGAGGCGTCTCCGCGACTCAGGTCGTGCAGGGAGAGCGCACCTTTGACCTGGTCGTCAGGGTCGAGCCGCGGTTCCGCGACAGTCCCGAGGCAATCGGCGGCATCCTGCTCGCCACCCCGACGGGCCAGCAGGTCCCGCTCCGGGAGCTGGCGGACATCCGGGTGCAGAACGGCGCGTCGTTCATCTACCGGCAGGACAACGCGCGCTTCATCGGCGTGCAGTACTCGGTGTTCGGGCGTGACCTCGCCGGTGCGGTACAGGATGCGCAGCGGCAAGTGGCCGCGCGGGTGCGGATGCCGACCGGCTACCGGGTGACGTGGGGCGGCGAATACCAGGACTATGCCGCGTCGCGCGCGCAGCTGCGCGTGATCGTACCGGCGACCCTGTTTCTCATCTTCATGCTGCTGTTCGTGCTCTACTCCAACTTCAAGTTCCCGATCATCACGGTCGTCGGGGTCGTGCTCTCGGCGCCGCTCGGGGGAGCGCTGGCCCTCGCACTCACGGGCACGCCGTTCTCGGTGTCGTCGGGCATCGGGTTCCTGGCGCTGTTCGGCGTATCCGTGCAGACGGCCGTCGTCTACATCTCGTATGCCAATGAGCTGCGGCAGACGGGCATGGGGATCGCTGAAGCGACGCGGGAAGCTGCCCTGCTACGGTTGCGGCCCATCACGATGACGGCCCTGGTGGCCGCTCTGGGCCTGCTGCCGGCGGCGCTCGCCACGGGCGTCGGCACCGACTCCCAGAAGCCATTCGCCATGGTGATCGTGGGTGGGTTGTTCTCGCGCCTGCTGATCAGCGTCTTCCTCATGCCGGTTCTCTACGCACTCGTGGCGCGGTCAGGCGACCGCCTTGAGGTCTGAGGAAAGCCCGACGGAAAACGTGTACATTCGTGGGATGCGCCGCGCGCTCGGAACCATCGCCGTATACGCCTGCCTCGTGTGGCTCGCCGCCGGGTGCAAGGACCACTCGCTCCTCGGCGACTGCTTCGAGTCGGGCGCGACGGCCTACCGCGTTGACCTCCACAACGACACCGCGCTGACCTTCCGCTGGCCGGCGACCTACAGCCCGGTCCGCTATTACGCCGACAACGTCGGGGCGCTGCGCGCCAACGTCGACTTCTCGCTCCAGCAGTGGGCCGACGCGTTTCGCTGCGGCGAGCTTTCGATGGTGCGCGTCGCCGACTCGGCCGGCGCCGACGTCATCGTGCGCAACCCCTCCCAGATGCCACCGATCCCCGCGGCGGGCGCCGCCGCATCACTGCTGGCGAGTGACTCGCTGAACGCCTGCGACGCGCGCACCGACATCGACGTGGACACCGTGGTGCACCGCGTAATCCGGCCGATGCGCGTCTACGTGGCGCCGGCGGACCTCGACACCGCGCTCGTCAACGCCTGCTACCGCATCAGCATCGCGCACGAAATCGGCCACACTCTCGGGCTCTTCAATCACAGCAACGACCCCGCCGACCTCATGTACGGCAACCCGCAGCGGCGCGGGCTGAGCATCAACGACCGCTATACCATCCAGCTCGTCTATCACCAGGCCCACACCGGCCTGCAACCGAGCACGCGCTGACCGCTCACGCCATCACCGAGGCCGATGTCCGCGCCGCCGCGGTGGGCGGACGATCGATCCGCCTGACGAAGGGCGCCGTCGTCACTCCCGCTGCCCGCGATCTTGCGAAGCAGCTGGGGGTGGCGCTCATCAAGACGGGGTATGGGGTAGGGGGTAAGGGAAATGCCCCGGAGCCTAACGCCGCGTTCCCACTACCCCCTACCCCCTACCCCGTGGTTGCAGTTGGTTCCGACCACGGCGGCTTCCCGATGAAGGAAGCCCTCAAGCAGACGCTCGCCGAGCTGGGGGCCGAGGCGCTGGACGTGGGCACCTACTCGACCGAGGCCGTGGATTATCCCGACTTCGCGGTGGCGGTCGCGCGTGCCGTGGCATCGGGCAAAGCGTGGCGCGGCATCATGGTGGACGGCGCCGGCATCGGCAGCGCCATGGCGGCGAACAAGATTCCCGGCGTGCGCGCGGCCCTCTGCTACGACCTCACCACCGCCGCCAACGCCCGCGCGCATAACGACGCCAATGTCTTGACGCTGGGCGGCACCCTCATCGGCCAGCGCCTCGCGACGGACATCGTCACCGCCTTTCTCAGCACGGAGTTCGGCGGCGGCCGCCACCAGGGCCGCGTCGACAAGATCAACGCGCTGGATCGCTGAGCGGCGCGGCGCCGGCTCGACTCAGGCGACTTTCAATCCCTTCCGCACCGCAATCAGCAGGTCCTTGACAGTCCAGGGCTTCGCCAGAAACGGGAGGTCGCCCGCGGTCGGCGAGTCGGGACTTCCCTCCTCGCCCAGGTACCCGCTGGTGAGTATGAACGGGATGTCAGGCCGTTCCAGGTTCAGGGCGGCGTGGAGCGCCAGACCGCCCATGCGCGGCATCACGGCATCTGAAATGACCAGGTCGATCGTATCAATATTCGCGCGCCACACCGCGAGCCCTTCGACTCCGTCATTCGCCGAGAACACCTTGTAGCCCGAACGGGTGAGTGCCCGAATCGTAGCCATCCGGACCGATTCCTGATCCTCCACCACCAGGATGCTGTGGATCCCGACCTCCCTCTCGGTCGGCGCGCCCGCCGGCTCCGGCGCGACGGCCTGCGCGGTGACCGGGAAGTACAGCCGCACTTCGGTGCCGGCTCCCGGCCGGCTCTCCACGAGCACGTGGCCCAGATGCTGTTTCATCAGGCCAAACACCATGGCCATGCCCAGCCCCGTGCCCTGCTCTTTCCCCTTGGTCGTGAAATAAGGCTCGAAGATGCGGGCAAGCACGCTCGCATCCATGCCGCTTCCGTCGTCCGAAACGACCAGGACCACGTAGGCCCCCGGAGATCCCCATTCATGCGCGGACATCAGCGTGTCGGCTGCCGTCGCCAGCTCGACGCGAATCTTCAGCGTTCCGCCTTCCGGCATGGCGTCGCGGGCATTAGTGGCGATGGTGAGCAGCATCTGCTGGATCGACCCGGCGTCGGCCACCACCGCCGGCAATTCCTCCGACTGCGTGAGCGAAATGTCGATGCTTGCGGGCAGCAGGCGCCTCAACGTGGAGGCCAGATCTGCCACCAGTCGCTCCAGCAGGAGCGGTTTCAGCGACAGCCGGTCGCGGCGGCTGAACCCGAGAAGCTTCCGGATCATGCCCGCCCCTCGGTGCGCGGCGGCCTGCGCCTGCGCCAGGTCGGTGAGCAGACTGGCGTCGGCCGGAAGCGTGGCGACGGCGAGGTCCACGTGCGCCATGACCGCGGTCAGCACGTTGTTGAGGTCGTGGGCGATGCCGCCGGCAAGCTGGCCGACGGCCTCCATCTTCTGCGCCTGCCGCAGCCGCTCCTCGAGGTTCAGGCGCGCGGTGACGTCGGCGGCCACGATGAGCGCGGCCGGGCGGCCGGCGTACGTGAAGGCCTGCGCCGCCACTTCGACGTCGATGATCGTGCCGTCCCCGGTCCGATGCTGCCATACGCTGGTCCCACGCCATCCATCGCCCGCGGCGCCAATCCACTCGTGAAGCGCCGCCCCGTGTCCGGGCACTTCGAGATCGACGAGGTCCATGGCGAAGAACTCCTCGCGGCTGTAGCCGTAGTGCCGCGCCGCGGCGTCGTTGACGGCGAGGAACGCCAGGGTTTCGCGGTCGCTGACCCAGACGGGCTGCGGATTCGCGTCGAAGAGATGCCGGTAGCGCTCTTCAGCGTTGCGGCGCTCGGCAACCTCCTGTTGCAGCTCGCCGGTGCGCTCGTTGACGAGGTCGCGCAGGCGCCGCGACTCCTGCTCGCTGAGGCGCACTCGGAGCCGGATGATCGCGACGATCGCGGCCAGCAGCACGAGGACGGCGAGAACGTAGAACCACCACGCCTGCCAGGCATGCAGGCCCAGCCGGAATGAAAGCGTGGCGCCGCTGTCGTTCCACACGCCCGCGTTGTTGGCCGCGATGACGCGGAACCGATAGTGCCCTCCCGGCACGCGCGTGTAGTACGCCACACGACGGTTTCCCGCGTCGATCCAGCCGCGGTCGTACCCGTCGAGCCGGTAGCGGAACATCACGCGCTCCGGGATGACGAGGCTCGTCGCCGTGTAGTGGATCTCCAGGCCGCCGCCGCCCGGCGGCAGCTCGAGGCTGTCGCGCAATTCGACCGGCCGCCCGTCCACCAGCAACCGCTCGACGTGGACCGGCGGCGGGAGCGGATTGGTCGCGAGGTGCGCGGGGTCCACGACGACGAGTCCCTTGATGGTGGGAAACCAGAGTCGCCCGTCGGACGTCTTCCACCCCGCATCCTGCGACGCGCCGTTGAACTCGATGCGGCGCTGCCCGTCGAGTGACACCATCTCCTGCACCGGGACGCTGCCGGCCCCGCCGGCCGCCGCGTCGAGCAGGGCCTGCTGATTCACGCGGGCAAGCCCCTGGTTGGAGCTGATCCACAGGTTGCCGGCGTCGTCCTTGAGGATCTTGAACATGTCGGTCAGGAATGCGTCGTCGCGGAGCGGAAGAATCGTTATGTGTCCGTCGCGCACCAGATTGAGCCCGCGCGACGTCCCGACCCAGAGCCCGTGCTCGTCGGCGTACAGCGCCTCGACGACGTCGTGCGACAGGCCATTCCTCGTCGTGAAGGATGTGAACCGCCCATTCTGCATCCGGATCAGCCCAAGACCGTGGGTCCCGATCCAGATCGTGCCGTCACGATCCTCGACGATGGTGCGCACCTTCACATCCTGGATGGCGGCCTCGTCGGTGTAGTCGTGGAGCCGGCCGTCCTTCAGGCGATATAGCCCGGCGTTCCCGCCGATCCACAGCGCGCCGGTCCGGTCCTCCATGAACGCCGATACACGCGCAGCCGGGAACTCGTCGCCAAGTCGCTGCCATCGCCCACGATGAAGCCTGGCCAGCCCTGAGCCCGTGGCCACCCAGACATCGCCGCCCGACGTGCGGATGGTCGCGGAAATGCGGTTCTCGGGCAGCCCGTCTTTCGTGGTGTAGGTCGTCATGCGACCACTCGTCAGGCGGGTGAGGCCGGCGCTGGTGCCGATCCACAGGTTGCTCTGCGTGTCGCCGTACACGGTCCAGACCACGTCTCCCGGCAGGCCCTGGCGGGTGGTCCAGGCCGTGAAGATGGGCTCGCGGAACCGGATGACGCCGGCATGCCGGGTCGCCACCCAGAGGCTGCCTTCGAGATCTTCCAGCAACGCCGTCACGGCATCGTCGGCCAGCCCGTCCCGCGCGGAGAAGACCTCGAGTCGCTCCCCGTCCATCCTTGCCAGGCCTCCGCCGTCCGTGCCGATCCAGATCTGCCCGTTCCGGGTCTGGAGAATGGCGCTCACGCCGCCGTCGGGAAGGCCGTCAGCTTTCCCGAATCGCCGCAACCGACCACCCGCGGCGTGGTACAACGCTGTGGGCGTTCCGAACCACATGCCGCCCTGCCGGTCCTGGTAGATCGTCCACACCGCTTCGTCGATCCGCCCGCCTTCGGGCTGCCAGGGAACGAGGCGACCGTCCCGCCAGGTCGCGATGCCATCGTAGATCCCGAGCAGCAGCGTGCCGTCGGTGGCCTCGCCAATGGTGATGATGTGCCTGACGAGTCCGGCAACGGGCCGGAACTGCCCTCCCTGCCACCTTGCGAGACCCGGGTTCAGGGCAGCCCACACGGTTCCGGCGCGATCCTGGTAGAGGTAGCTCACCCGGCCGCCGCTGCCCGGCGCCGGCGCGGCACGCCCGCGGCTCATCGTGGTCACGCCGCCGACCCAGGTCCCGGCCCAGACGGTATCCCGGTCCACCAGCAGCGCGTTGACGTAGTTGTCGCTCAGCCCGTTGGCGGTGTTGGCCGACGTGAAGGTGGTGAACGTCGCGCCATCGAACCGCACCAGTCCGGCCTCGGTGCCGAGCCAGAGGTAGCCATCCCGTCCCTGGGCGATGGCCAGCACGCTGCTCTGTGGAAGGCCCTGGTCGATGGACCAGGAGTCCCGCATGTACTGGCTGATGGGTTTGTGAGGATCCAGCCCGGGAGCCGCCGGCCCCTGCGCGCACAGGGAGATGGCAAGACCCATGAGCAGGGCCCCGCCCAGGCCGGCGGCGCGGCTGATACCGCTGTAGCTCAGGTCCATGACACGTCCGTCCCGATCGGGATGGCTCGGCTGCGCGGTATCTGGTCGCGGAGGGGAGCGCCTGGCGTCACTGGCGAGCGGGTCGCGCTAGGACCGGGCACAGGGTAATACCCCGGGTCCTCCGGAGCCTTCCCCGGCGGCCCCTACGGCACGGGACAGCGCATGAATCTGGGCCACATCCGAGCCATGCTGCGCGGAGCGGCGGCCGCCACCAGGGCCGCGTCGACAAGATCAACGCCCTCGACCGCTGACGGCGGTGAGCTGCGCCATGAACACCGCGGCCGCCGGACTGAGGCGGGCATCCGGATGGGTGACAACCGCCAGGTGCCGGGTGAGGTCGAGCCGGGTGGCGCGACGCACGCGGAGGCTGCGCGGGTGATGACCTCCCGCCACCGCGAGCTCGGAGACCACCGACGCGCCCAGGCCGGCGGCCACGGCACGCAGAATGGCTTCGGTGCTGCCCAGCTCGAAGAGGACCGTCGGCGCGCGCCCAGCCGCCGCCATCGCGCGTTCGAGCGTTTCGCGCGTGCTGGACCCCGGCTCGCGCAGAATCAGCGGTTCGGAGGCGAGCGCCTCGGCATCGATCGAACGCCGGCGCGCGAGCGGATGGCCCTGCGGCGCGATCAGCACCAGCTCGTCGCGCCGGAACGGCGTTACCGATAGTCCGGTTTCCTCCCTGGTCTCGCCGATCACCCCGAAGTCCACGCTGCCGCGCCGCACCCACTCCGCCACCTCGCGCGTGTCACCGATGCGCAGGCTCAGCTGGATCTCCGGATGCCGGGTGCGAAAGGCGCCCAGCAGCCCGGGCAGCAGGTAGGTGCCGGGCACGGTGCTCGCGCCGATGCCGAGCGTCCCTCGCTTCAGGCCCGCGACCTCGCGCAGCGCGGCCTCGGCCTCTTCCGTCAGCCGCACGATGCGCCGAGCATAATCCACCGCCAGCTGCGCGGCGCCGGTCAGCACCAGCCGGCGCCCGACCCGCAGCGTGAGCGGCACGCCAAGCCGGAGCTGGAGCGCCCGCAGACTCTGCGACAACGCCGGCTGCGTCACCCCCTCGGCCCGCGCCGCGGCGGTGACGGACCCGTG
>JAYTEN010000243.1:0-4829 GCA_043735145.1 Gemmatimonadota bacterium
CGTGCCGGATCGCGTCCACGGGCGCGAGGCGCGCCGCCTGCCCCGCCGGATAGACCGTGGCCAGCGTGGCGATCACCAGGCTCGCCAGCACGATGGCAACCACGTCGGCGATGCGCAGGTCCACCGGCAGGTGGTCGATGAAATAGACCGACGCATCGAGCGGGATCAGCCGGTACTTGTCCAGCAGCAGCCCGAGCAGGAGGCCGAGGCCGAGGCCGATCGCGGTGCCCACGATCCCCACGACGAGACCTTGTGCCACGAAGATCCGCCGCACCTGGGGCTGGGTCATCCCCATCGCCTGGAGGATGCCGATCTCCTTCGTCCGGTCGCTGACGGCCATCGTCAACGTGCTGACGATGTTGAAGGCGGCGACCACCACGATGAGCAGCAGGATGACGGCCATCGCCATCTTCTCCAGCTTGAGCGCCGAGAAGAGCTGCGCGTTCTGCTGCTTCCAGTCGAGCGCGCGGTAGGGGAAGCCAAGGGTGTCCACCAGCGCGTTGGCCACCGCGTCGGCGTGCCAGGGATCGGCGACCCGCACCTCGAGACCCGTCACCGCCGAATCGAGGGCCGCGAACTTCTGGGCGGTGTGCAGCGACATGACGATGTAGCCGTTGTCGTACTCGTACATCCCGGTGTCGAAGATGCCGGTGACCTCGAGCTTCCAGTACCGCGGCACCAGCGCGCCGATGGAGCGGTTGAAGCTCGAGCCCGCGGGCGAGATCACGGTGAGGACGGTGCCGGGATACGCGCTCAGCCGGTCGGCCATGCGCCGGCCCAGCGCGACGCCGCCATCGACGTCGTCCTGGCGGGTGATGAAGCGCAGGTCGCCGGTGGTGAACGATCCCGCGATCCCGGTCACGGCGCGCGACCCGGTGTCGGGGTCGATGCCGATCACGTACGCGCCCTCGGCGTAGTCGTGCGCCGTCGAGATGAGTCCCTGCGACAGGACGAACGGCGCCGCGGCAACAACATCCTTCTGGCGCTTTACCACCGCGAGGATGCGGTGCCAGTCGTCGATGCGCAGGCCTTCGCCGTAGGTCAGCACCCGCACGTGGGCGTTGGCGATGAGGATCTTCTCGCGCAGGTCCTTCTGGAGCCCGCTCATCACGCCGGTCACGACGATCAGCGCGCACACCCCCAGCGCCACACCAGCCGTCGCGATGAAGGTGATCAGCGAGACGAACCGCGACGCGCGCCGGCTCTTGAGGTAGCGCCCCGCGATCCAGAACTCGACGCGCTGAGTCACTTTCCGCGCCCTTCTTCACCTTCTTTACGCTCTTCACCTTCTTTACCTTCTTCACCTTCAGCTTTTTCGGGCCTCATCGCCGGAAAGAGGAGGACGTCGCGGATGGACCGCTCCCCCGTCACCAGCATCGTCAACCGGTCAATCCCGAGCCCCAGCCCGCCAGTGGGCGGCATGCCATACTCGAGCGCCCGTAGATAATCCTCGTCAAGCTGCTGCGCTTCCTCGTCGCCCTTCTCGCGCTGCACCGTCTGCGCCTCGAGGCGGCGGCGCTGGTCGTCCGGATCGTTCAGCTCCGAGAAGGCGTTGGCCATCTCCATGCCGTCGATGAACAGCTCGAACCGCTCGGCGAGCCCGGGGTTGCCGCGCCGGGGCTTTGCCAGCGGCGACAGCTCGATCGGGTAATCCACCAGGAAGGTGGGCTCGCTGATGTGCGGCTCGACAAAATACCCGAAGAGCTGGTCGATGAGCCGCGCGCGCCCGACGCGCGTTTCCGGCGTGATGCCGACTTCCAGCAGCCGGCTCGCGAGCACCCCGTCGGCCGCGGTGCCGATGTCCACGCCGCTCTTCTCCCGCAGCAGCTCCGTGAAGCCCACGCGCCGGAACGCCGGCGCGAGATCGATCGCACCGTCCTTGCCGGGGATGGTGGTGCCGGCGGTCGCCTCCATCACCGCCGCGCGGACGAGACCTTCGGTCAGGTCCATCATGTCGGTGTAGTCGGCGTACGCCTGGTAGCACTCCATCATCGTGAACTCGGGGTTGTGCGAGCGGTCCATCCCCTCGTTCCGGAAATCCTTGCCGATCTCGTAGACCCGCTCGAGGCCGCCGACGATGCACCGCTTGAGATACAGCTCGTCGGCGATGCGCAGGAAGAACTCGTGGTCGAGCGCATTGTAGTGGGTCGAGAAAGGACGCGCCGACGCGCCGCCGTAGAGCGGCTGGAGGATCGGGGTCTCGACCTCGAGAAAGTGGCGCTCGTCGAGGTGCCGGCGCACCGCGCGCACGATGGCGGCGCGCTGGACGAAGGTCCGGCGCCGCTCCGGGTGCACGGCGAGATCCGCATAACGCTGGCGGTAGCGCAGCTCTGGGTCGGCAAAGTCGGCGTGATGTTCAAGGGTCCCGTCGGCATGCTTAGTGACCTTGCCGATGGGGAGCGGGCGCAGCGCCTTGGCGAGCAGCTCGACCGTCGTCACCTGCACCGTCACCTCGCCGGTGCGGGTCTTCATGAGGGTGCCGTGCACGCCGATGTGATCGCCATGATCGAGGAGCGACAGCAGCTCGTACTGCGCGTCGCCGACGAGGTCCTGCTTGAAGTAGAGCTGGATCCGGCCGGCACCATCGGCGAGATGCACAAAGGTCGCCTTGCCATGCCCGCGCGGCACCCCCATCCGCCCGGCCACCGCAACCTCATTCACCTCATTCACCTCATTCACCTCGCGAAAGCTCGCGAGAGCTTGCGCGGTGGTATGCGTGCGCTCGAAGCGATACGCAAACGCCGGCACCCCCTTCGCGGCCAGCGCCGCCAGCTTGTCCCTCCTGGCCTGCTCCACGAAGGACCGATCGCCCGTGTCGCTCATGCCTTCACTCCCGCGGCCGCCTGCTGCTTGAGGTACGTCTGGATGAACTCGTCGATGTCGCCGTCCATCACGCGGTGCACGTCGGTCACCTTGGTCTCGGTGCGATGATCGTTGGCCATCGTATACGGCTGGAAGACGTACGAGCGGATCTGGCTGCCGAAGCTGTTCTCGGCCTTGGTCGCGTTGAGCGCGTCGCGCTTCTTCTGCTGCTCGTCGAGGGCGCGCTGGTAGAGCGCGGCCTTCAGCATCTTCATGGCGGTGTTCTTGTTCTTGCCTTGCGAGCGTTCCTGCTGGCACGCGACCACGATGCCCGAGGGCTCGTGCGTCAGCCGCACCGCCGACGAGGTCTTGTTGACGTGCTGCCCGCCAGCGCCCGATGCGCGATAGACGTCCATGCGGATGTCCTCCTCGCGCAGGTCGATCTCGATGGTGTCATCCACCAGCGGGTACACGAACGCCGACGCGAACGAGGTGTGGCGCCGCGCCTGGCTGTCGAAGGGCGAGATGCGCACCAGCCGGTGTACCCCCTTCTCCGACTTGAGCCACCCCAGCGCATAGTCGCCGCGGAATTCCATCGTCGCCGACTTGATGCCGGCCTCTTCGCCGGGCTCGAGGTCGAGCACCTCGACATCGAAGCCGTGCCGCTCGCCCCAGCGCTTGTACATCCGCATGAGCATTTCCGCCCAGTCCTGCGACTCGGTGCCCCCGGCGCCGGGATGGATCGTCATGATCGCGCCGAGGTGGTCCTCCTCGCCGCGCATCAGCGCCTTGATGGAGAGCTGCTCGGTCTCACGCGCGATGCCCGCGGCCTCAGCTTCGAGCTCGCGCGACAACCCCTCGTCGTCTTCGAGTGACAGCAGGTCGGCCATTTCGAGCGCGGAATCGACGCGGGCGCGCAGGTCCAGCCAGGGCCTGGTGCCGGCCTTCAGCGGCTTGACCTGCTCGACGGTCTGCTTGGCTTGGTCGGGATTGTCCCAGAAACCGGATGCCGTCATGGCGGTTTCGAGGTTGGCAAGGCGGGCCAGCTTGGCTTCTACGTCAAAGAAAGCTCCGGAGCTCGGCCAGGCGGCCGTCGAGCTCCTTGAGTCTGTCGCGCACTGCGGAGTCGATCATCGGAAACCCTGTTGGCTGAAAGGAAGGCTAAAGGCTGAAAGAATAATGACTTAGACCGTCTCGTGCCAGTGGTGCTTCGCCTCGCGGCCGGCGCGAAGGTGGCCGATGTCGTCGTTGCTCTTGGCGAGAATCATGATCGACGCGGGGAGCGACAGGAGCCCGACCGGCCAACCCGCGACGAGCCCCATCACGACCCAGAACAGGCACAGCGCTACGATGCGGCCCAGCACGCGGTACCCGCTGGCCACGAAGCCCACGCCCCAGAGCATGCCCCAGATGATCGGCGTGATCGGCGTCAGCGCCGTCATCGCCCCGCCGGCGGCGGCGAGGCCGAGGCGTCCGTGGGCGCGGTCCTGCAGGGGCCACTGGTCCCCGGCCACGAGCGCGGTGAGGATCAGCGCCTGGTGGATCGCGGGTACCGGCTGGAGCAACCCGACGATCGCGAAGCCCTTGGCGAGCCCGGCGACGGTTTCCGCCAGCGGACCCCAGGGGCGGTCTCTCGTCTTGCGGGCAACGAATTGGGCGACGGGGGCGCACCCCGTGAGGTACGCCGCCGCCGCCCCGAGGACGATGTTCATCTAGAAGATCTTCTGGCCGCCGGCGAGAATTTCGTTGAGGGCGTCGGTGAAGTGCGTGGTGCTCTTGGCGATCTCCGGGCCGATCTGGAGGACGTACTCCTCGTAGCTCTTCTTGATCTCCTCTTCGAAGTGCTGCTTCAGCGTGCCGTCCTTCAATCCGGCCGCGCGCTTGGCCGGGTGGTAGGAGATCATGTCGGAAATCAGCGCGCGCGCCAGGCGCCGCGCCTTGACCTGCGGGTCCTGCACCAGGAACGGGTTGATGACGCGTCCCGGGGTGCCTCCCATGGTGGTGCGCGGGGCCGCGGGCGGCGGCGT
>JAYTEN010000244.1:0-5334 GCA_043735145.1 Gemmatimonadota bacterium
AGGTCCTTCTTGGAGAAGGTGGTCAGCGCGACCGGCACGATCGAGACGGTGAGGATCGCCTCACCCATCGCGTAGAGGTCGGCGAGCGACTGCTCGAGCACCGCGCCGTCGTTGACGCCGGGGACCATGACGACCTGCGCGTGGAACTGGATCCCGCCCCGGGCGAACATGGTGAGCTGCTCCAGGATCGCCGGCGCCTTCGTGTTGCGCAGCAGCCGGCGGCGGACCTCGGTGTCGGTCGCGTGCACGGAGACGTAGAGGGGCGACAGCCGATACTCGAGAATCCGCCGGACGTCCTTGTCCTTCAGGTTCGACAGGGTCGCGAAATTGCCGTGGCGGAAGCTGAGGCGGTAGTCGTCGTCGCGGATGAAGAGCGTCTTGCGCGACGTGACCGGATTGCCGTCGACAAAGCAGAAATCGCAGCGGTTGGCGCAGCGCCGGATTTTGGGGGGCTCGAGGCTCACGCCCAGCGGCAGGTCTTCGGGACGCTCGATGTCGAATTCGATCGCTTCGCCGGCGACGGTGCGGACCGACAGCATGAACGCCTCGTCCGCGGCCAGAAATTCCCAGTCGAGAAAATCGACCAGCTCCCGCCCATTGATGGCGAGCAGTTCGTCACCGGGCGCGAGCCCGAGCTCGGCGCCCAGGGATTCGGGGGCGATGGCGGCAACACGTAACATATCACCGGAAAGATACCCGATAACCCGTTGTTTCTCAACGGGTTCTGAGGCTTACCTCACGTTGGGTCGCAGGGTCGGTGGAACCAACGTGACGGTCACATGTACTGAAGCGTTCCCACAGGAGGTGTCCGTGCGCAGTGCCGCTCATGTCAAAGGCCACCCGATCCACCCCGCCCTCATTCCCTTCCCGCTCGCGTTTCTCACCGGGTCGGCGCTCTTCGACCTGGCGGGGGTGGTCTGGAGCCGGCCGGGCTGGTGGACCACGGGTGGCTACCTCGCGCCCGTGGGGATCGGCACGGCGCTGCTCGCCGCGGTGCCGGGCCTCATCGACTACGTCAAGACGGTGCCCCCCAACAGCTCGGCGAAGCAGCGCGCGACGATGCACATGGCCGTCATGCTGTCGGCCGTGGCGCTGTTCACGCTCGCCTGGCTGCTGCGCGGCGGCGTGGCCGCCCAGCCGACGGCGGCGACGCTGGCCCTCAAGCTCGGCGGACTGGTCCTGCTGGGAGGCGGCGGATGGATGGGCGGGACGCTGGTGTCACGCAACCAGATCAGCGTGGACCATCGCTATGCCGGCGCCGGACGCTGGAAGGAAGCCACAATCGAGGCCCGGCCCGGCAAGCCGGTCGTGGTGGCGCACGCCGACGAGCTGGAGCCCGACCAGATGAAGCTGCTGCATGTCGGCGACAAGCGGATCGTGCTGGCGCGCACCGCATCTGGGTGGACGGCCTTCGACGACCGCTGCACCCACACGGGCGGGTCGCTCGCGGGCGGGACGATGATCCGCGGCACAGTGCAGTGTCCCTGGCACGGCTCGCAGTTCGACTGCACGTCGGGCGCGGTGGTACGCGGCCCGGCGACGGCTGCGGTGAAGTCGTATGTCGTGCAGGTGGAGGGCGGCGAGGTACGGCTGACGGTCTAGTCGCGCCAAGTCGCCAAGTCGCCAAGTCGCCAAGTCTACGGGTCGCAGAGGCGGCCCCCGGCGACATCCGTTTCGCTGGCGCGCTCGGGACACCTCGGCTAGCGTTCGACCATGGAGGACATGGATTCCCAATCCGCCGGGTCTCCGGTGCGTGCGCGGCTCGAAGCGTTGCGCCGCCCGCTGCTGCGCCTGCACAAGGCGCTCCTCGACGCCGAGCGCATCGGGTACGAGCGTGACCACGGGCGCATCCAGAACGGCGGCGCGCTGCTCCAGCTGGTGATCGGGGATCCCTGGTTTGCGTGGCTCAGGCCGATGTCTGGCCTTATCGTGCTGATTGACGAGCACCTCGACGCGACCGAGGCGCGGCCCGAGGAAGCGCCCGGCCTGCTCGAACAGGCGCGCAAGCTCACCCAATCGGATGATCGCTACCGCCGGTTGATCCAGGAGCACCCGGGCGTGGCTCTTGCGTACCAGGACCTCACCCGCGCCCTGTCCGACGTCCAGCACTAGGCGATTTCGAAGGTCTCCGCATACGGCGAGGCAAGATTCATGGCCCGCGCCGCCTTACGATTGACATCCAGGATCCGCTCGTCGAAGCCCCGGCCCCGCGCGCGCAGGTTCCGCGCCTGTTGGGATGCATGCAACCGCAGCAGCCCCGCCTTCCAGGCCGCCGCCGGTTCATCGAACTCCATCGCCAGGTCGCGCCGGATCCCCGTGGTCTTGGGATCCTCGCTCATCGCGAGCATGACCGCGAGCGCATCGTCGCGCACGATGCCGGCCACCAGCTGATGCACGCGCTGGTGCGCCACGTTGGTATCGCGGCCGTGCGGAAGAAACACGATGTCGGCGTGCGTCCGCGACAGGAATCCCGCGACCACGGCACGATTGGCCGCGCCGATGACCGGGTGCCCGCGCTCGTCTTCCTCCAGGTGCGCGAAATCCAGGCACTCCGCCGGCAGGCCGAACCGCTCACAGCTCGCCCGCTGCTCGGACTCGCGCACGGCCGCCCTGGCCCCGGCGCTGGTGGCGCCCGCGAAGCCGGTGTCCACGCCCGAGACGCCGGTGGTCAGGACCGCCACGTCGATGCGGTTCCCGTTGTCACGGAACCAGCGCATGGTGACAGCGATGACGTCGAAGTCGTCGGGGTGCGGCGCGGCGACCGCGATGCGCAGCCGCGGGTCGATCGTGAGGCGGGACAGAATGAGAGGGCGCGGGCCGGCGAAGGCGCCACCCAGGTCGGCGGCACGGGCGCTGATGAGCTACCGCTTCAGGCTCAGCAGCAGCACGCCGGCGCCGACCAGCCCGATCCCTGCCCATTCTCGCGCAATGGGGCGCTCGCCGAGAAAGACGACGGCGAAGATGGCGACGAGGACGACGCTGAGCTTGTCCACCGGCGCGACGCGCGAGGCGTCGCCGGCCTTGAGGGCGCGAAAGTAGCAGAACCACGACGCGCCGGTCGCGAGGCCCGACAGGACGAGGAAGGTGAGCGCCTTCGGCGGCAGCGAGAGCGGGCTGCGCCACTTCCCCGCCAGCCCCACGATGAGCATCAGCACCGCGGCGATGACGAAGGTGCGGATCAGCGTGGCATAGTCGGAGTCCACGCCCTCGAGGCCGATCTTGGCGAAGATCGCCGTGAGCGCCGCGAAGACGGCCGAGAAGAGGGCCCAGGCAAACCAGTTCTGCGCGGACGGCATGCGCGCTCGATTCGGAGAGGGGTGGGCGGTCATGCGGTCGTCAGGCGTCGGCGAGCTCGCGGAGCGCGCGCACGAAGGTGTCCAGCTCGGCGGTCGTGGTGAAGAGGTGCGGTGTGACGCGCACGCCGTGCACCCCCGCCCCGTCGATGGCGACCGTCCAGACGCGATATCGGTCGAGGAGCGTGCGCATCAGCTCGGCGGGCGCGTGATTCGCGACGCCGACGTTGGCGATGGCGCAGGAGCGCCGCGGATCCGACGGCGTGTTCAGCGTAATGCCGGGCTGCCCGCGCACCTGGTCGGTCCAGTAGCGCTGGAGGTAGCGCAGGCGTGCTTCCTTGCGCTGGATGCCGATGGACTGGTGGAAGTCGATCGCGTCGTTGATCGCGAGGTCGGTGTGCACCGGGTGTGTGCCGGTGTGGTTGAGCTTGCCGATGTCGTCGTCGGCCACGCTCAGGTCGGCGAAGATGGGCCACAGCGGCGCGACGCGGCCCTGGCGCACGTACAGGATGCCGGCGCCCAGCGGGGTGCCGAGCCACTTGTGGAGTGAGCTGCCGAAGTAGTCGGCGCCGAGGTCGGGAATATTGAAGTCGAGGTGCGCGAAGGAGTGCGCGCCGTCGGCCATCACCTGCACGCCACGGCGGTGCGCCATCTCGCTGATCTTCGCGACCGGCAGGATGTGCCCGGTGATGTTGACGAGGTGCGAGACCATGAGCAGGCGCGTCTTCGGCGTGATGGCGCTCTCGTAGAGTCGCACGATCTCGTCATCGCTCTGTGGGTCCATGGGGATGTCGAGGACGCGGTTCACGATGCCGCGGCGCCGGGCCGTGAGGCGGAACATGTCGAGCATGGCGCCGTAGTCCTGGTTCGCCATGATGGCTTCGTCGCCGGGCTGCCAGTCGAACCCGGAGATCACGGTGTCGAGCGCCTCGGTCGTATTCCGCGTGATGATCAGCTCGGCGGGCGTGCAGCCGGCCATCGCCGCGAGGCGGGTGCGCACCGCCAGCTTGTCGTCGAACTGACGGGTGCGCATGTAGCGCGACGCCTCGAGATTGATCTGCCGCACCCGGCGCACGAACGCGTCCAGCACCGGCTGCGACTGCATGACGAAGTAGCCATTCTCGAGGTTGATGTAGTCGGGGGTGAGGAGGTACTGGCGGCGGATCGTCGCCCAGAAGCGCTCGTCCTGCGCGAGGTGCGTGGGCGGCAGCGCGCCATAGCGCTTCAGCAGCTCGGGACCGAAGACGGCGCTCAAGGAGGCGCCTCCCATCGTCTGCACGAACTCACGTTTGTTCATCAGGTTCAGTCTACGGCGCGGGTCCCTCCCCCGCCAGCGCATCACGTATCGACGCGGAATCCGGTGCTACGTCTCCGGCTCGATGGCGACGATCCGGTTCGCGCGCGGCGAGACGTACACCCGATACGACGCGCCGTTCTGGAGATGCCAGAAGTGGATGGGCAGCCGGAAGGAGCGGTTCTGCACCTGGATGTGCATGCCCTGCTTTCCGCGCGAGCGGATCTGGATCGGCCCGGCCAGCGTCTCGACGGTCCCCGCGTCGGCCGCCGCGCGGCAGCGCCTGAAGTCGTAGATCCCGGCGGCCAGGCCGGCCAGGAAGATGACGCCCGCGACGATCGGCTGCGCCGGCTTCAGCGGGCGATGCACGACGAACATCAGGAGCGCGGCGAGAATCAGGCCGAGCACGAACGAGAGGAGGAGATTGTTGGTGCCGCTCGTCCGGAGGTGCTGCGCCTCGCGCGGGCTGAGCCGTCCGGCGCGGTTGGCGTCGAGGTCTTCGGGCCCGAGCTTGAAGACCTTCATCAGGTTCTCGCGCTGCTGATGCGATTCGGTCATTGGTCGCGGTGCTCATGATGGTAGGTTCTACGCATGACCGCATCGGCCAGGCGCGCGCTGGTGATGTTCCCGGAAGCTGGGAACCTCGGCACGATCGAAGCTATCCGCGCGCAGCATGATCCGCAGGTCTCGCTCATCGCGGCCCACGTGACCCTCGTCTTCCCGTTCGCGGATGACCTGTCCGCGGAG
>JAYTEN010000245.1:0-22284 GCA_043735145.1 Gemmatimonadota bacterium
GTCGTATCCGAGATCTGGCGCCCGATGGTCGCCTCGCTGATGCCGGCCGCCGCCAGGGCCCGGTCCATCCCGCGCAGCGCGCGGAAGAACAGGTTCTCCTTGTCGAGCATCTGGAACTGGAGGAACGCCGAGCGCTTGACGATGTCCTTGGCGCGGGCGGGATCGCTGATGCCGGCGACCTCGACCACGATGCGGCTCGTCCCTTCCTTCTGGACCAGCGGGTCCTTCACGCCGAATTCGTCCACGCGGGTGCGAATCACCTTCAGCGCCCGGTCGATCGCGTCGGCCTTGTTGGCCACCGGGCCGCCGCTCTCGTCGATCTCGAGCGCGAGGTGGATACCGCCGCGCAGGTCGAGACCCCGCTTGAGGTTGATCTCCCGGACAGTGGAGTCGTGATAGGTCCCATCGGCTCCCTCGACGCGCGTGATGACCTCTCGGGGCCACAGCGAGACGATCGAGAGAACGATCAGGGCAACAATGATGGCGAGTCGCGTCTTGATGTTGTCGAACATGTTGATCTGGTTAGGGTTGGCTGGCCTCGGCCAGCCTTGCAAAGTAACCGGTCACTGGTCCAATCTCAAAGCCGACATTGCAGATTGGCGATCCTGCTCCAGCTGGGCCCGCAGGGCATCCACGGAGGCAAACTTGATCACGTCACGCAGCCGCTGGGGAAACTCGACTGTCACCTCGGCCCCGTAGAGGTCACCCTCGAAGCCGAACAGGTGCGCCTCCAGGCTCCGGGCGTGCTCACCGAAGGTCGGACGGGGCCCCAAATTGGCCATTCCACCCCTTTCCTCGCCCTCCCAGCACACCCGGACGGCGTAGACACCGTCGGGAGGCAGGAGCTTCCGCGGACTCGGAGCCGCCAGGTTGATGGTTGGGATGCCGATGGTCCGGCCCCGGCCCGCCCCATGCACGACCGTTCCCACCACGCTGTAGGGCCGGCCCAGCGCCCGCTCGGCCAGCTCGAGGTCGCCCCCGGCCACGGCCCGCCGGATCAGCGTCGACGAAATCGGCCGGCCGTCGGGCAGCAGCACCGCGGGGACCACATCCACGGCGAATCCGTCTTCGCCGCCCAGCTTGCGGAGGAACTCGACATCCCCGGTGCGGCCCCGGCCAAAGCCATGGTCGTGGCCGATCACCAGCTCGGCGACGTGAAAACGCTCCTCCAGCACCTGCCGCACGAATTCCGCGGGCGTCAGGTTGCGCAGCTCCGCCGTGAACGGCACGAAGGCGACCTCGTCCACCGGCGAGGCGGCAAGCAGGCGGCGCTTTTCTTCCGGCAACGTGAGCAGCGGCGGCGCTGCCGATGGATTCACCACCTCGAGCGGATGCGGCTCGAAGGTCACGAGCACGCTGCGCAGGCCCGAGGTTTTCGCGCGGCTCGCGATCTCGGCGAGCACCGCCTGGTGGCCGCGATGCACGCCGTCGAAGGTGCCCACCGTCAGCACCGTCTTCACCCGGAGAGCACTACGTCGGGGTGGAGGACGCCGTCGCGCAGCTCGGCGACGCCGATGAGATCGCCGGCGTCGAACACCGCGATCGCGCTCCCTTCGACCGCCGTGACCGGGATCTTCTGGCCCAGCGCGAAGCGCCGCGCTTCGTCGGCCGGCAGGATCACGGCTGGGAGAAAGGCGACGGCTTCGGCCATGGAACGGAAGGCTGACGGCGGACGGCTCACGGCCGACAATTCGGTGTGACCATCATTCGTGAGCCGTAAGCCGTCGGCCGTCAGCATGTCCATCGTCATCGCATCCTCGACCTTCCAGTTCCCGATCTCCGTCCGCCGCAGCGACGCCAGGTGCGCCCTGGTGCCGAGCTCGTGGCCGACGTCGCGCGCGATGGCGCGCACGTAGGTGCCTGACGAGCAGAGCACGTCCACGTGCGCTTCACCGAGCTGGCGATCGAAGCGGTCGCAGCGCAGCCGCTCGATCACCACCGGCGCCGGCGCCAGCGCGGGCGCCGCGCCGCGCCGGGCGAGTCGGTAGGAGCGCACGCCGTCGACCTTCTTGGCACTGACGGCGGGCGGGACCTGGTGGGTGCGGGCCTGCACCTTGCGCAGGGCAGCCTCGAGCTCGGGCTGGAGCAGCACGCGCCAACTCTCGTCGGGCTCGCCCACCGGGGCGCCGGCGGCGTCGTCGGTGTCGGTCTCGGTGCCGAACTGGATGACCCCGGAATAGCGCTTGGGCATGATGGAGCAGAAGCGGGCCAGCCGCGTGGCGCGGCCGGCCAGGATCACCAGCAGCCCGGTCGCCGCGGGATCGAGCGTCCCGGCGTGGCCGACGCGCTGGAGACCGAGTGCCCGCCGCGCCGCGGCAACGACGTCATGGGACGTCGGGCCGGCCGGCTTGTCGAGGAGGAGAATTCCGTCCATCTGAAGGTGAAGAATGCTAGGAAGGTGAAGAAGGTGAAGAAGGGCTGGAAGACTCACCCTCTTCACCTACCTGACCTTCTTCACCTTCTTCACTTGCTTTTTCAATTCCGGCAAGCAGCCTCGCGATGTGAGCCGCATGTTCGGTGCCCTTATCGAGCTCGAAAACGATATCCGGCACGACGCGCAGCTGGAGCTCGGCGCCGATCCGCCGGCGCACCGCGCTCCGGGCCGCGGCGAGGCCTTCGTCGGTCTGCGCCTGCTGCTCGGATCCGCCGTGCACGACGTAGTGGATCGTGGCGTGCTGGAGATCGCCGGTGACGTCGACGCCGGTGACGGTGATGAGCCCGATGCGCGGATCGCGCGCGTCTTCCTGGAGGAACGCCGTGACGACCTGGCGAACCTGCTCGGCGACGCGGCGGGGACGGCGGCCGGGGGGCGATGCGCGGCGATGCTTCACTGGAGGAACGTCTCGCTCGAAATGATGGTGGCCATCGGCTCGCCCTGCACGAGGTTGTCGCACGAGGTGAGCACTTCCTCGACATGGCGCGCGTCGCCGCTCACGACGGCCGCCGCGATGGCGGCGCGCTGCCACAGGTCCTGGTGATCCACTTCCGCCGCCGACACCCTGAAGCGCTGCTGCATGCGGTCCTTCAGCGACTTCACGATGCTCCGCTTGTCCTTCAGCGACTGGCAGCCCGGCAGATGCAGTTCCCACCGGCGGACGCCGACGACCATGGGGCTACTCCTGCGTCCGGCTTCCGCCGCCGGCCGCCTGGGTCTGCAGCGTCCGGGCGATCGACTCGACCTTGAAGGCCTCGATGACGTCGCCGACCTTGAGGTCGTTGAAGTTCTCGATGCCGATACCGCAGTCGAGGCCGTCCTTCACTTCCTTCACGTCGTCCTTGAAGCGCTTCAGCGAGCTCAGCACGCCCTGGTAGACCTGCGTGCTGTCGCGGAGCACGCGCACCTTGGCGGTGCGCTGGATGACGCCGGTCTTCACGAAGCAGCCGGCGATGACGCCGATGCCCGAGATCTTGAAGATCTGGCGCACTTCGGCGTCGCCGAGGATCGACTCCTTCTCCTCGGGCTTGAGCAGGCCCTCGAGCGCGGCGCGCACATCCTCCACCGCCTCGTAGATCACGCGGTACAGCTTGATGTCGATGTGCTCGCGGGCCGCCGACGCGCGCGCGTTGCTGTCGGGGCGCACGTGGAAGCCGATGATGATCGCGTTCGCGGCCTTCGCCAGCAGCACGTCGCTGTCGGTGATGGCGCCGACGCCGCGGTGCACCACGTCCACCTTCACTTCGTTGGTCGAGAGCTGCGCCAGCGAGTCGGCCAGCGCTTCGGCCGGGCCGCCCTGGTCGGCCTTGATGATGAGCGCGAGCTTGCCCACTTCGCCTTCGGCGCGCTGCGCGAAGAACTCCTCGAGCGTGACGCCGGCGCGGCTGGTCCGGCGGTTCTGCGCTTCGCGGTCGAGGCGCTGGCGCTTCTGCGCGATTTCGCGCGCGGCGCCCGCATCGGCCACGACGCTGAAGGTGTCGCCCGCCTGGGGCACGCCCTCGAAGCCGAGGACCTGCACCGGCGCCGACGGGCCGGCGTCCTTCACGGTCTTGCCGCGCTCGTCCTGGAGCGCGCGCACGCGGCCCGAGAAGGCGCCGCAGATGAAGTTGTCGCCGGTGCGCAGCGTGCCGTTGGTGACCAGCACCGTCGCCACCGGACCCTTGCCCGGATCGAGCTGGGCTTCGACCACGCTGCCGACGGCGGGCCGCGCGGGGTTGGCCTTGAGGTCAAGGATTTCGGCCTGCAGCAGGATCTGGTCGAGCAGCTGCGGGATGTTCTTGCCGGTCTTGGCCGAGATGGCCGAGTACAGCACGTTGCCGCCGAACTCCTCCAGCACGACCTGGTGCTGCATCAGGTCGCGCTTGACCTTCTCGACGTCGGCCGCCGGCAGGTCGGTCTTGTTGATCGCCACGATCATCGGCACGCCGGCGTTCTTGGCGTGGCTGATGGCCTCGATGGTCTGCGGCATGATGGCGTCGTCGGCCGCGACGACGAGCACGACGATATCGGTCACCTGGGCGCCGCGGGCGCGCATGGCGGTGAAAGCCTCGTGCCCCGGCGTGTCGAGGAAGGTGATCGACCGGCCATCGGGGAGCTTCACTTCGTACGCGCCGATGTGCTGCGTGATGCCGCCCGATTCACCGGCGACGACGTTGGCCTTGCGCACGTAATCGAGCAGCGAGGTCTTGCCGTGGTCGACGTGACCCATGATGGTCACGACCGGCGGACGGTGCACCAGCGTCTCGGGCGCATCGGCCTCGGGCGCCTCGTTCTGCTCGGCCGAGTACTCCGACTCCTTCACGGCCTGGAAACTGAACGCCGAGCAGATCAGCTCGATCTGGTCGAAGTCGAGCCGCTGGTTCACCGTGACCATCATGCCCATTTCCTTGAAGGCAAAGGTCACGATCTGCGAGGCCGGCATCTTCAGCGTCTGGGCCAGCTCGGCCACCGAGATGAACTCGTTGACGCGGACCAGTGTCCGTTCCTTCTCCTTCTCTTCGGCGACCATCGCGGCTTCGAGCTCGCGCGATCCATCGTCGCGGCGGCGCGGGCCCTTCTTGACCACCGAGCCGCGGGTGATGGACGCGAGGGTGCGGGCCACGTTCTCGGCCACGGCCTCCTGGTCCACCCAGCCCTTCTTGCCGCCCTTCTTGCCCTTCTTGCCCTTGCCCGCGGTGCCGCGGCGGCGGTCGTCGGCGGAAGTGCTGCTGGTGCCGGGTGCGGCCGACGCGATGGGACGCGGCGGCACGCCGGTGCCGGGGGCGGCCGAGGCGACGGGACGCGGACGCGGCGGCATGCCGCGATCCACGGGCCGCGGAATGAACGGCGGGCGCTGTCCGCCGGCCGACTGCGTCATGCTTTCCTGACGCGGCATGGCGGGCGGCATCGGAGCGGACGGCGCGGCCGACGCGACCGGCGCGGGCAACTCCGTCGGCATGCGCTCGGCGGGCTGGGACGACGGCGGCGCCAGCTCCGGCGGGAACAGCTCGTCGACACCGGGCCGGAGCGGCGCGGCCTCGGCCGGCTCCAGCTCTTCGACGAACAGCTCTTCGACTTCCGGTTCCTTCAATGCCAGTTCGGCCGCGGCGCTCGCGGCCGCGGCGGCCTCGACCTCGGCGACTTCGGCGGCGGTCCGACGACGGCGCTTCGGTGCGGCGGGCGCGATCGGCGCGGGCGCTTCGACGACCCTGGCGGCGGCCTTCTTGCGCACCGGCCGGGCCGGCGCGGCGTCGGGCGCCGGTGCCTCGCCCTCGACAGTCGTGGCGGCGGACGTCTTGACCGCGACGGCTCGGCGGCGCGACTTCGGCGCCTCCTCCGCCCCGCGGGCCTTCTTCCGCTCCTCGAGCCGCTTGCGCTCGATGCGCGTGCGGACGCGAGCCACCTTGTCTTCTTCGAGGGGGCTCATGTGGCTCCGGACCGAGATTTCCATCTCGCGGAGCATGACCATCAGTTCGTCGCTGGTCATGCCGAGCTCGGCTGCCAGGTCGTGCACGCGTATACTCATCCTGCCGCCTTCTCCTTCGAGTCTTTCTTCACATCGAAAACGCGCAACCCGCGCGCCAGTTGCCGGTCCAGCACCGCCACGCCATGCACCGGCGGGCGTCCAAGGATTGCACCGAGCCGCACGGCGTCGGCCGCGATGAGCAGCGGCACTTTCCGATGGCCCGCCAGCAGGACAAGCTGATCCCTCGATCTCGGGCTCGCGTCGGCCGGCATGATGATCATTTCAGCTTTTCCGCCGTTGATCGCGCGGTGCGACGCTTCGACGCCGATCGCCAGCCGTCCCGCCTTGGCGCCCAGCCCGATGAGGCTCAGCAGCCGCCGCTCGCTCTCGGCGCTCAACGATTCTCCGCTACTCAACCCGCCTCGGTCGCGCCGCCGGCGCTCTGCTTTGCGTCGGCTTCATCGGTCGTGGTGAGCTCGTCGAGGAGCGCACCCAGGCGCTCGGCCATCTCGGGCGTGATGCCCGGAATCGCCTTGATCTCTTCCGGCTCGAGGTCGAGGATGTCGCCCAGCGTCTTGTACTCGGCCGCGGTTAGCACGGCGAGCAGGTCCTGGGTAATGCCCTCGAGCTCGGCGAGATCCACGGCCACGGCGGCCGCGTCGTCCTCGTCCTGCTTGAGGGGGAGCGGCGCGAAGAGGCCGCCCTCGCCGCCGCGCTCGAGCCATTCGCGGCTCGAGTAGAGATCGATCTTCCAGGCCGTCAGCTCGGACGCGAGCCGCACGTTCTGGCCGTTGCGGCCGATGGCCAGGCTGAGCTGGTCCTCGTCCACGATCGCCTGGATGGTCTTGGTATCGGGATCGGAGAACACGCGCGCCACGCGGGCCGGGGCCAGCGCGAGCCGCGCGAAGCGCTCGGGATCGGGGCTCCACGGCACGATGTCGATGCGCTCGCCGCCGAGCTCGTTCACGACGGCCTGCACGCGCGAGCCCTTGAGTCCCACGCAGGCGCCCACCGGATCGATCCCGTCGTCACGCGAGAATACCGCGATCTTGGTGCGGCTGCCGACTTCGCGCGCCGCGGCGCGGATGTCGACGATCTGCTGCTGGATCTCGGGGACCTCGAGCTTGAACAGCGCCTTCACGAACATCGGGTCGGCGCGCGACAGGATGAGGCGTGGACCCTTGGGCGTCTCTTCCAGCCGCTTGAGCACGGCGCGGATCGTGTCGCCCTGGTGGAAATGCTCGCGGTGGTTCTGCTCGCGGTAGGGGATGATCGCCTCGGCCTCGCGGAACTTCGCGATCATCATGACCAGCTTGCCGCGCTCGATCTGCTGCACCTCGCCCGAGAGAAGCTCGCCCTCGCGGCCCGCGAATTCCTCGCGGATCCGGGAGCGCTCGCCCTCGCGCACGCGCTGGATGATGCGCTGCTTGGCCGCCTGCACCGCCGAGCGGCCGAACTCGCTGAAGTCCACGTCGGTCTCCAGGACGTCGCCGACCTGGAAGTCGGGGTCGTCGTAGCGCGCTTCCTCGAGCGAAATCTGCCGGCTCGGATCCTCGACCTCGGCCACCACTTCCTTCAGGACCGTGATCTTGATGGTGCCAGTCATTTCGTCGATTTCGATTTCGGCGCGGACATTCGGCCCGTACTTCTTGGCCAGTGCCGCGAGGACGCCGTCGCGAATGAGGTCGCGCAGCTCGTTGCGGTCCAGCTGCTTGAGCTGGGCCAGCTCCTTGAACGCCGAGAGGACTTCGGAACTGCTCGCCATGTCGTTGCGTCTCCCGCGCCTAGAGGTCGATGCTCAGGCGCGCTTCCTTGATCTCTGACAGCCGGACGATCCGGCGCTCACCCTTCGGAAACTGGAGCTCCACTGCTGGCTCCGGTTCCTCCGTCACACTGGTCACCGTAACCCGGACCCGTCCACCGTATTGCGGGACGAGGACGTCCACCCCGCGGCCCGTAAAGCGCCGCCACTCACTGAGCCGCCGCAGCGGCCGGTCCATGCCGGGGCTGGAGACTTCGAGGATGTACTGTCCCCCGCCGACGCCCGCCTCGTCGAGCCACGCTTCCAGCGCGCGGCTCACGACGGCGCAATCGTCGATAGTCACCACGCGGGCGGGCACAAGGCCCGCCCCAACATCGATCCAGTCGATGCGAACGGAGAGATGTGGGCGGCGGGCCGTGCCCCCGCGTCGCAGCTCCACCAGCTCGAACCCGAGCGCCGCAAGGCGATCGGTCATCTGCCGTTCGAGCTCCTGCTGCTCCACGAAGCGCACCTCGAAAAAAGAAAATGTGGGGCCGACTACCCCACATCCAAAGCTCCTCAGGCGCAACCCCTTCAGCCCGGAGAAGCACATAAACTTAAGCCTGCGAGCGGGATACCGTCAAGTGCGGACCGCCTTGCCCCGGAGCGGCCGGGCCCGCATTGTTCGACTTCACTCTTCCGCGAGATCCTGTGCGCCTCCGGCACGCCCTGACCCTGACCATTGCCCTGCTCTGCGCCGCATGTGCCGGCCGCAACCGCGACACGGCCGCCGCCGGCAGTCCCGAGCGCAACGTCATGACGATCACTCAGATCCAGGAGGGCGCGGGGGTCGGCATCACCAATCTGTACGACCTGATCCAGCGATATCACCCCGAGTGGATGCGCACCGTGCGCGCCAGCGCGACGGCCGGCACCGCCACGCCGACGATCTGGATCGACCAGCAGCGCATGGGCAGCCTGACGGTGCTGCGCACCATGCCGGTGACCGGCGTGTCGCTGCTGCGCTACCTCACGCCGCCCGAAGCGCGCGGCGAGCTCGGCTTCGACAATCCAGGTGGCGCGATCGTTGTAAGTATGCGATAAAGACCACGACAAGCTTCAAGGGAGGCTGAAGCTCAGAGGCTGAAGTTGCTTCAAGCTGGAAGCCACTTCAGCCATTCAGCTTTGGCCTCCCTTGAGGTTTGTTCTGGTCTTTCAAGGCAGGGGCAACCGCGGCGCGTTAGGCGGCACCGACTCGGCATAGATGCGTTCAAACCTGGGGTCGTGTCGCACGGAATCGAATCCCGGAAATACGAGATAGCTCCAGAGCCACGGCCCAAGAGGTCGCGTCCTCTCCAGCATCCGCAACGCCCGCTCGCGCTGGCCGGTGCCGAGCAGCGCCAGCACCGCCTCGAATCCATCACGGACCCCCACGCTGTCCATTGCCTCGAGTCGCGCGACCACTGGTTCGAGGCGCGCGCGACCCGTGGCGACATCTCCGGATAGCCCTTCGATCTGGGCCAGCGTGAGGATCGCGAACACCTGCCCTTCGGCCTGCCCGAACGCCAGCCGCGCGTCGTGCAGCGCCCGCGCCGTATCGCCCAGGTTCCACGAGATCAGCGTCGCGAAATCCAGGTTTTGCCAGGCGCGATTGTCGATCGCCCACGCGCTGTCATACCATGCCCGTGCTTCCGCATAGTGGCGCAGCTGGTACGCGATGAATCCGCGATCGGCGACCGCAAGCGGCATGGTAGGATCGAGCGTCGCGGCGCGCTCGTACAGCGACCGCGCGCCATCGAAATCCCCGAGGCGCCGGCGGGTGATTGCCAGCCAGTGATACGCCAGCGCGTTGTCGGGGTCGAGGGCGATGGCGCGCGCCAGCGCATCACCCGCTCCTTCGAATGTCTGGGGCCGCGTGAACAGGAGCAGCACGCCGCGCGCGAGCCAGGCCTGCGATGAGTACGGATTCTCGCGCAGCGCCCGTTCCGATGTCCGCGTCGCCCGCAGCAACAGCTCCGAGGCGGGTAGATCGGGCGACTCGTAGGCCCAGTTGACCGCGTTCGCGTAGGCCAGGGCGAGGCTTGCCCGCGCCGCCCCAAAGGCACTGTCGATGCGCAGCGCCGCCTCGTTCTCCCGGATCGCCACGCCCGCCGTCACCGGGGTGGTCGCATTCAAGGCCCGCAGCCCGCGCAGGTAGTGGTCGTACGCCTCCGCGTTGCGCGTCGGCCGCGCGGCCAGCGACCCCCGCTCGGCCGGCAGCAACTGGCCGGCGATGCCGGTCGCCACGGCGCGCGCGATGTCCTCCTGGATCGCGAGCAGGTCGGCGGTGCCGCGGTCGAATTGCTCACCCCAGACGCGCGCGCCGGACGAGGCGCGCACCAGCTCCACGGTCACGCGCACCTGCGCGCCGGCGCGGCGCACGCTGCCGCTGACGAGGTACGACGCGTTGAGCGCGCGGCCGAGTGCACCGGTCTGCAATTCGGCGGCGTTCTGCAGCCGGCGGACGGCGGTGCGCGACGTCACGACCAGCCTCTGCACCTGGCCGAGCCGCGCGGTCACTTCTTCGGTGAGCCCCTCGGCGATGTAGGCGTCGCTGGTGTCGCGGCCGAGGTTCTCGAAGTAGAGCACGGCGACGCTGTTCGTGGACGGCGCGACGGCGCGGGATGCGCGGCTGCACGGCGGCGGTGAGCCGTCGGGACACTGGGCGGACAGGCGGACGGCCGGACCGGAGGACAAACCCAACAGAGCCGCGAGCAGCCGGTGCCGAACCAGTCTCACGGCAACCTCGGGGCGTTGGGCGGAGCCGACTCGTTCACGATGCGCTGGAAGCGCGGATCCTGGCGGATGGCGTCGAAGTCGGGAAACGGCAGATAGCTCCAGAGCCATGCGCCGCGCGGGCGGACGCGCTCGAGCACGGCGATCGCCTGCTCGCGCCGGCCCGCCCCCACCAGGCCGCCGGCCAGCTCGATGCCGTCGCGCACCGTGATCGGTCCGGTGGCGAAACGCGCCATGACGGGCTCGATCAGCGCCCGCGCCTGGACCGTGTCGCCTGCCCTTCCCAGCAGACCCGCGCGCGCCGACAGCGCGAGATGCCGCGTCGTTTCGCTCGCGAGCTGAACCGAGCGCCGCGAATCCTCGAGCGCGGCGGCGGTATCGCCCAGCATCAGGTTCGCGCGGGCCCGATAGCCGAGATGATGCCATCCCGTCGGCAGCAGCACGAGCGCGCTGTCGTACCACGCGCGCGACTCCGCGTACCGGCGGCGCAGCAGAGCGATGAAGCCCAGGTCAGCGATCGTCTGGTCGAAATCCGGCGCCAGGGCGCTGCCGCGCTGGTACTGTCGAATGGCCTCCTCGTACCGTCCCATCCGCCGCAGGATCACGCCGTAGTTCTGGCGCGCCCAGGCATTCGTGCTGTCGAGCTCGACCGCGCGCCGCGCCGAGGCGAGCGCGCCCTCGGGATCCGGCGGATCGCTGAAAAAGAGGAGGAAGCTCCGTCCCAGCCAGGCATCGGATGTCGTGGAATCTTCGCGCAACGCCTGGTCCGCCAGCGCGAGACCCCGGCGGCGCGCGTCGTCCACCGTCATGCCGTCAGGCGGCATGCCCCAGTTCACCGACCATCCGTAGACGTAGGCGAGGCGGCCGCGCGCGGCCACGAAGGTGGGGTCGCGGCGCAACGCCTCCTCGAACGACAACGACATCCGCTGCACCGACGCCGGATCCACTTCGCGCAGCGAGCGCGAGCCGCGCAGGTAGAGGTCGTACGCCACCGGATCGCGGCTGGGCGCGCGCGCCAGAGCCGCGCGCTCCGCCGGCAGCAGCGTACCGGCCACCGCTTGCGTGATCGCGCGGGCGATGTCTTCCTGGATCGCGAACAGGTCGCCGTCGGAGCGCTGGTAGCTTTCGCCCCACAGCCGCCGCTCGCCCGGCATACGCACCAGCTCGACGTCCACCCGCAACCGCGTGCCGGCGCGCCGCACGCTGCCGGTGACCAGGTGCGTCACGCTCAACCCGCGCGCGAGAGAGGCAGGATCGGTGGCGCGGCCGCGATAGCGCCGTACCGCCGCGCGGGGCGCGATGGCAAGGCGGCCGATGTGGCCGAGCTGGGTGATCAGCTCGTCGGTGAGGCCGTCGGCGAGGTACACATCGGCGGTATCGGGCGAGTTGTTCTCGAAGTACAGGACGGCGACGCTGTTGGGCGCCGCGGCGGTCGCGGCCCGCGGCACCGGTCGATTGCACGGCGGCGGCGTGCCGTCGGGACACTGGGCGGCCAGCGGCGTGGACGTCGCGATTAACAGCGGGATGGCGAGGGATAGCCTCATCGGCACGAGCGAAGATATCGCCCGCGCTCGCCGGGCGCACCACCCGCCCGTAGCTTGGATTCATGCAACGCACCATTCTGGCATTCGCGCTGGCGTGCGCGGCCTCCCGGCCGCTGGCCGCCCAGTGCCCCGACGGCTCGCCTCCGCCGTGCACGCGAGGGGCCAGCACCAGGCTCGCGCCAGCGCCCGCGAACGCGATCGCGGTGCTCTACTTCGACAACCTCTCGCGCGACAGCAGCGATGCGTACCTCGCCGACGGGCTGACCGACGAAATCATTGTCAGGCTCCAGCACATCCCCCGCCTCGACGTGAAGTCGCGCTACGAGGTGCGGCGACTGCGCGGCACGCGCATCGCCGATGCCCGGTCGGTGGGCCGCGACCTGCGGGTCGCGTGGATCGTAACCGGCAGCGTCCGGCCCTCACCCTCGCGCATGCGCGTCAGCTACGAGCTGGTGCGCACCAGCGACGGGAGGACCGTCGTGTCGGACATCATCGACACGACCGCGGCCGACCAGTGGGCCATTACCAGCACCGTGTCCACCAGCATCGCCCGGGGCGTGGCCGGCGAGCTGGCGCCCGCCGAGGCCGCGGCGCTCGCCCGTGGCACGCGCGATGCGCAAGCAGTCGACCTGTACCGTCGCGCGATGTACCTGTTTCAGCGCGGCGCCACGGGAAACCGCTTCGATGCGTTGATGTCCATCGCCTTCTTCCGGTCAGCCATCGAGCGTGATTCATCGTACGCCGAGGCCTGGGCGAGCATGGCCAATGTGTGGGGATTCCTGGATTCGTATTTCCCCAACCGAATCGTCGCGGAGAATGGCCGCCGCGCCGGCATGCGAGCGCTGGCGCTCGATTCGAGCGCCGGTGCCGGCGCGGCCGCGATCCTCTACGCGATGACGACGGTGGACCACGACTGGGTGGCGGCCGAGCGGTTCGGGCGGCGGGCGCTGGAACTGAACCCGCGGAGTGCTCCCCTGCTCCAGAGTTACTCGGCGGTGCTGCTGAGCATCGGACAGCTCGACTCGGCCGAAACCACCATCCTGCGCGCCTGGAATACCGATTCGCTCGATCCTGGCAACAGTTGGTATCTCACGGGCATCCTGGCATCCGAACACAAGTACGATCAGCTGCTGCGCTGGGCGGCCCGGATGCACTCCAACGTCGGATCCTCCCGTTTCTGGGCGCTCCTCGGCCTGGGCCGCGCCGACTCGGCGCTCGCTTACGCATCCGGAGGCCAGCATACGCCAACGGCCCAGCGCACGCTGGCACTCGCTGCCGCGGGGCGCATGGCCGAAGCGCGCGAAAATGCCCAGCGAGACCAGGCCGTCGATGACAGTCTTCGCGCCGGCGGGTACGTCGTCGGTGACGCGGACGTGCGAGCCATGGCCTGGGCTGCGGTTGGCGATCTCGACCGCGCGTTCGCGAATCTCGAGATCAGTTACCGCGTGCGGTCCGGCTCGTATCTCAGCTGGCTGAAGGTCTGGCCGTGGTTCGACCCGCTGCGCAACGACCCGCGTTACCACGACCTCATGAGGCGGATGCACCTGGAGTGAGGACGGATGGCAGGCCGAGATACCCGATCTGCCGGCCGCCGTCGCCGCCTGACGCGCGGTGTGAGTAGAACTGATCCCGGTTACAGCTGGTGCACAGCTCCGAAATCGTGATGTCCTTCACGCCCTCAGCCTCTGCCCGCCGGGCCAGCGACGCGCGCAGCTCGAAGCAGGACTTCCCTTCTACTATCGCGCCATCGACCGCGAGCGGGACCTCGGGCCCCACCTGGTAACACTTTCCGCAGATCGAGACGCCGAGGAAGACCGAAAGCTTCGCGGCGGGCAGGAGCGGTAGCCGCTTGACCGCGCGACCCAGCTGGGCAATGCCCTTCTCCAGCATGCCCGCCGCCGTGCCGCGCCAGCCACAATGCAGCAGCGCGATGGCGAGACCATCCTGCCGCGCCAGGTAGACGGGCACACAATCCGCGACCGTCACGGCGAGCAGGAGGCCGACCTGGCCGGTAATATGGCCATCGGTATCATCGCGCACGTGAAACCCCGGCGCCACGTTCTCGTGACGGGCGATTTCGGTGCCGTGAACCTGGTGGGCCATCTGGAGCGCGCTGAAGGCGGGTTGCATCGACTCGCGGAAGGCGCGGAAGCGCGCCATGACGTCGCCGGCGGGATCGGGGAGCGAGAGACCTAACGAGCCGGTGGTGCGATCGGTGACGCCCGCGCGCAACCCGAAGCGCGCACCCCAGTCAGAGGCTTCGAGACCAGGGGACTTGGCGACTTGGCGACTTGGCGACTGCCTAGTCTCGTCGCTCAATCTTGGCACCGAGAGCCTTGAGCCGCTCGTGAATATTCTCGTAGCCGCGCTCGATCTGTCCGATGTTGTTGATGGTACTCGTCCCTTCGGCCGCCAGCGCCGCGAGCAGCATCGCCATGCCGGCGCGGATGTCAGGGCTCTCGACCCCGCCGCCGCGCAGCTTCGACGGCCCGCTCACCACGCAGCGGTGCGGGTCGCACAGCACGATGCGCGCCCCCATGCCGATCAGCTTGTCCACGAAGAACAGCCGCGACTCGAACAGCTTCTCGAAGAAGAGGATCGTCCCGGCGCACTGCGTGGCGGTGACGATCGCGATGCTCATCACGTCCGCCGGAAACCCGGGCCAGATGGCGTCCTCGAGCTTGGGCACGTGCCCACCGAGATCTTCGCTGATGCGCTTCGGCTGGTCCTTGTCCACGATCAGGTTGTCGCCATCGATCCGGGACACGATGCCGAGTCGCTCGAAACCGAGCAGCGTGGCGCGCAGGTCGTGCGCCCGCACGCCCTCGATCGTGATCGCGGAATCGGTGACGGCGGCGAGGCCGATGAACGAGCCGATCTCGATGTGGTCGGGGCCGATGGTGAAGTCGGTTCCCGACAGCGTCCGGCCGCCCTCAATCGTGTAGGTGTTGGACCCGATGCCGTCGATCTGGGCGCCCATCTGCACCAGCAGGTTGGCAAGATCCTGCACATGGGGCTCGCTCGCCGCGTTGCGCAGGATGGTGCGACCCTTTGCCGCGACCGCCGCCATCAGCGCATTCTCGGTGCCGGTGACGCTGGCTTCGTCGAGGAAGATGTCGTCGCCGGTGAGCTTCTTCGCCTCGAAGTCGAACGTCGCGCCGACATTCACCTCGGCGCCGAGCCGCTGGAGGGCCAGCAGGTGGGTGTCCACGCGGCGGCGGCCGATCACGTCTCCGCCCGGGGGCGGCAGCCGCACGCGGCCGAACCGCGCCAGCATGGGTCCGGCGAGCAGGATGGACGCCCGGATCTTCGCGCACAGCACCGGGTCAGGGTCGCCCGCCCGCGCCTTCCGGGCGTCGGCCACCAGCGTGTGCTCGTCGCTCCAGGTGCAGGAGACGCCCTGGGCGACCAGCAGCTCGATCATGGTCTCGACGTCCCGGATCCGCGGCATGTTGCGCAGGGTCACGGGCCCGTCGGCCAGGAGGGTGGCGGCGAGGATGGGCAGCGCGGCGTTCTTGTTGCCCGCGGGACGCACCGTTCCGTGGAGGCGGTGGCCGCCGTCGACGACGAAGCTTGGCATGGCCGGACGTTACGCGGTGGCGAAGCCGTGAGCAAGCCGATTACCTTGAGACCATGACGCCCGGCTGGATCGGACCCACGATGGCCATCTCGCTCGCCATCATCGCCCTGAGTTTCCTGGCGATCGGGAGCAGCGTGCTCTTCGGCGTGCTGACCATCATGAAGCAGGTCGACAAGCTCAAGGCCCACCTCGCCAGGGTGTCGGCCGAGACGCGCGCCGTCGCCGACCGCCTCAAGGGCGAGCTCGACGGCTTCGTCGACCTCAGCGTCGAGGCGCGCGGCAAGGTTCGCGGCGCGATCGACGCGGTCGAGACGCGGCTCCAGGACCTCGACGCCCTCGTCGAAGTGCTCCACGAGGAAGCCGAGGCAACGGCGCTCGACGTCGCCGCCTTCGTCCGGACGGCGCGGCACGCCGGCGGCGTGCTCGGCACGGCCCGCAAGATGATGCGGCGGCGCGCGCGCGACTGAGCGGCCCGCCCCTGCGCCGGATCATTCCTCTCCTCGCGATCGCCCTGCTGGTTGGCGCGCTGCTGCCCGCGAATGCCTGGGCCTGGTCGCCCGGCACCCACATCTACATCGGCCAGTCCGTGCTGGCCAACCTCGAGCTGCTGCCCGCGATGGCGCGGGAGCTGTTGCGCGCCTATCCCGTCGATTTTCTCTACGGCTCGATTGCCGCCGACACCTCCTTCGCCAAGAAATACGTGCCGGTGGGACGGCACAGCCACTCGTGGCACGTGGGACAGGAGATCTTCGACCTCGCCGGCAACGAGCGGCTGCGCGCCTTCGGCCTCGGCTACCTCGCGCACCTCGCCGCCGACGTCGTGGCCCACAACCACTTCGTCCCGCGCCAACTGGTCGTCACGTCGAGTACCAAGGCACTGGGCCATTCGTACTGGGAAGCGCGCTTCGACATGCACATCGGCGAGACGTACGGGCGCAAGGCGTACGAGGTGATCCGCGTGGACCACCGCGAGAACGACGCCCACCTCGACCGGATCCTGTCGCCCACGATCTTCAGCCTGCGCACCAACCGGCGCCTGTTCCGCGGCATGGTGCAGCTCGGCGATCTCACCAGCTGGACCCGCGTGGTCCAGATCGCCGCCGACCGCAGCCGCTGGGACCTGGAGAACACCGTCGTCGAGCGCCACATGGCGACGAGCTTCGATTACGTGATGGACCTGCTGATCACGGGGGAGGCCGCGGTGGCGCGGCGCGCTGATCCGACCGGGCACGAGGCGCTGGACGCGGCGAAGAAGATGCGCCGGCACGCGCTGAACGCCGGCGGCAAGCAGGAGCCGGCGCGCGTCGTCACCGCCGCCGAAGAACATTTCGGTCTCCCCGCGAGCGACCTCGGCTACTGGCAGAAGTACCTGGTCACGCGGCCCTGGGCGGAGCGGGGCCGCTGACGCGGCGTCAAGGCGTGATGACGGCGCCCGGATCGACGGCCAGCATCGCCAGCATCGACAGCACGATCACCAGCGCGGTGTAGCCAGCCAGGAGGGCAAGAGCCTTGTCAGGCAAGCGCCCGCGCGAGTGCGGCGCCGACGGCCTTCGGGTCGGCCTTGCCCTTCGATCGCTTCATGACCTGGCCGGTGAAGAAGCCCATCAGCTTGATCTCGCCGCCCCGGTAGCGCGCCACCTCGCCCGGATGCGCCGCGACCGTCTCGGCGACCCAGCCCTCGATCTGCGACGGGTCCTGCACCTGCACCAGGCCGAGCGTCTCGGCGATCTGCGCCGCCGGAGCCGGGCTGGCCAGCATTTCGGCGAGCACCTTCTTGGCCGCCTGACGACTCACCGTCCCGGCCCGCACCAGTGCCACGGCCTCGGCGATGCGCGCCGGCGTCAGCGCCGCGGGCACGCTCTCGCCGTCCTCGCTGTGCGTGAGGACGTCATTCGCCTCCCAGTTCCACGCTTCCTTCCCCGCCCCCTCGCCGAGCAGCGCGCCGAGCTGCTCGAAATGCTCGGCCACGGCGGCCGACGACGCGACCACCGCGGCCTCGGCGGGCGCGATGCCGTACTGCCGCTGGAAGCGCTGCCGCTTCGCCGCCGGCAGCTCGGGTAGGCCGTCCCGTTCGGCCTGGAGCCATGCGGCCTTCAGCACCAGCGGCGGCAGGTCCGGCTCCGGGAAGTAGCGGTAGTCGTGGCTCTCTTCCTTCGAGCGCATTGCCTTGATCTCGCCCTTCGCGGCGTCAAACGTCATCGTGCTCTGAATGATCGGGCGCCCGGCCTCGCGCTCCGCAATCTGGCGGCCGCGCTCCACGGTGAGGGCGCGCTCCACGTTGCTGAAGGAGTTCATGTTCTTCACTTCGGTCCGGGTACCGAGCGGATCGCCGGGCCGGCGGATCGACAGGTTGGCGTCCACCCGCAGCGAGCCCTCCTCCATGTTGCAGTCGCTCACGCCCAGCCAGCGCAGCACCTGCTTCAGCGCCGTGAGGTAGGCGCGCGCCTCGGCGGGCGAGCGCAGGTCGGGTTCGCTCACGATCTCGATGAGCGGCACGCCCGAGCGGTTGAGGTCCACTGCCGTCATGCCCGGGTACCGGTCGTGGAAACTCTTGCCCGCGTCTTCTTCCAGGTGCACGCGCGTGATGCCGACCGTCAGCGCTCCCCGCTCGGGCGAGAGGATCTCGAGCTGCCCGCCCGTGGCCAGCGGCTCGTCGAACTGCGAGATCTGGTAGCCCTTGGGCAGGTCGGGATAGAAATAGTTCTTGCGGGAAAAGACGCTGCGCGGATGCACCGCGCACCCCAGCGCGAAGGCCGCCCGCGCCGCCAGGCGCACGCCGTGCTCGTTAGGCGCCGGCAGGGCGCCGGGGAGCCCCAGGCAGACGGGACAGACATTGGTGTTCGGCGGGTCGCCGTATTGCGCGCTGCAGCCGCAGAACATCTTGGTCTTCGTCAGCAGCTGGACGTGCACTTCCAGCCCGACGACCGTTTCCCAGGCCGCCGCGCTCACCGGACCTCCGCCACGGCGTCGGTCACCGCTTCGAGGGCCTGGGCGATGCGGATGATCGTCCCTTCGCCTTCTTCGGCACCGATGAGCTGCCCGCCGATCGGCAGGCCCTGGTCGCGGCCGATGGGCAGCGACAGCGCCGGGACCCACGCCAGGTTGGCGGTGCAGACAAAGATGTCGCTGAGATACATCGCCAGCGGGTCGGCGGTATGCTCGCCGAACTTGAAAGCCGGCGTCGGCGTGGTCGGCGTGAAGAGTGCCTGCACGCCCGCCGCGAACACCTGCCGGAAATCCTCGCGGATGCGCGCGCGGGCGCGCTGCGCCTGCTTGTAGTAGGCGTCGTAGTAGCCCGCGCTCAGGACGTAGGTCCCCAGCAGGATGCGCCGGCGCACTTCGGCGCCGAAGCCGCGGCCGCGGCTCTCGCGGAACAGGTGGCGCACGTCGGGCGCGTCCACGCGCAGGCCATAGCGCACGCCGTCATAGCGCGCCAGGTTCGAGCTCGCCTCGGCAGGCGCCAGGATGTAGTAGGCCGGGATCGCGTATTTCGTGTGCGGCAGCGACACGTCGCGGATCTCGGCCCCCAGGCCGCGCAACTTCTCGATCGACGCCTGGCACGCCCGATGCACGCCGGGATGCAGCCCTTCCGGAAAATACTCCTTCGGGATGCCGACCACCGTGCCGGCGAGCGACGCCGGCACCGCGCCGGGCGGCGTGAGCGGCACCCGGTCCAGCGTCGTCGCGTCGCGTTCGTCCCGCCCGCTGATCGCGGACAGCAGCAACGCCGCCGACCGCACGTCCTTGCCGAACGGGCTGATCTGGTCGAGCGAGCTGCCGAACGCCACCAGGCCGTACCGGCTGACGCGCCCGTACGTCGGCTTGATCCCCACGATGCCGCAGAAGGCCGCCGGCTGGCGCACCGAGCCGCCGGTCTCGGAGCCCAGCGCCATGTCGACCGCGCCCGACGCCACGGCGACGGCCGAGCCGCCTGACGAGCCGCCGGGCACGCGCGTCGGATCAATGGGATTGAGCGCGGGGCCGAAGGCGCAGTGCTCGGTCGAGGAGCCCATCGCAAACTCGTCGCACGTGGTCTTGCCGGCCACGATCGCGCCATGCTCGCGCAGCCGCTTCACGACGGTGGCCTCGAACGGCGAATGCCAGCCCTCGAGAATCTTCGAGCCGCAGTTCGATTCGTAGTCGGCGTCGCAGATGTTGGCCTTCAGCGCGACCGCCTGCCCCGTGAGCAGCGCATCGGGGGCCGGGTGCAGCCGCTCGGCCTGGGCCAGCATGGCCGCCTCCGACCAGTCGAGAAAGGCGTGCAGCCCGCGGTCCTCGCCCGCGGCGATCTTCTTCGCGGTGGCGACGGCAAGATCCCGCCCCGTCATTCGTCTTCCCCGCGGTCGAGCTCGCCCAGGCGCGGCACCACGAAGAGCCCGCCCTTCATCGCCGCGGCCCACTCGGCCGGCGGGCGCGCCAGCGGATCGGCCGACGGCTCGTCGCGGCGCAGTGGCGCCTTCCGGTCATCATCCGCGACGGCATCGCGCGGGATCTCGGCCAGCTGCTCGACGTAGCCGAGGATGCGGTTGAGCTGCACCTCGAGCTCGGCGGCAGCGGCGTCATCGACCGCGAGCTCCGCTAGCTGCGCGATGCGCCGGATCTGTTCGCGGGTTACCGCCATGAAAGGCCGTGCGTAGCGCATAGTGCGTAGTGCGTAGTGCGTAGTGCGTAGTGCGTAGTCATTCCCGATCCTTCTCCAGTCCCGCGTAGGCGGCGATCAGATGCTTCACGCCGATCGCTCCATCGTCGAATGCGACCTCAACCTTCAGGTCACGGCCCCGGCCCGATACCGACGCAATCGTCCCGCTGCCAAACCGCCGGTGCTTCACGCGCTCGCCCCTCGTGTAGAACGGGGCATCGTCGTTCTGCTCGGCAACATCCTCGAATTCCGACGCGAGCGCCATCGGCGAGCCACGGTACTGCGGCTTGGGCCGATAGGCCGGCTCGCGCGCCACACCCCACGAGGGACGCGTGACCCGCTCCTCGACCAGCGCCGGCGGCACGTCGGCCAGGAAACGCGACGGGAACGACGGCATCAGTTGGCCGTTGCGGCGGCGCGCGCCGGCGTGGGAAAGAAACAGCTTGTTCCGCGCGCGGGTGATGCCGACGTAGGCGAGCCGCCGCTCTTCCTCGATTTCTTCCGGCGTCTCGGCGCGCGACAACGGGAAGAGGCCCTCTTCCATGCCCGCCACCGCGACGATCGGAAACTCGAGGCCCTTCGCGGCATGCAGCGTCATGATCGTCAGGCCACGCTTGGTGTCTCCCGTCTCCGCCCGGCTGGTCAGTGCCGCCTGCGCGAGGAACCGTTCCAGGACCGTCCCCTCCTCGTCGGCGGCGGGGACGCCCCATTCCTCCGACCACGCGCCGGCGGCATTCACCAGCTCGTGGACGTTCTCGATCCGCTCGGGGCCGGTCTCGTCTTCCTCGAGCAGGTAACGGTCATAGCTCAGCCGCTGGATGATGCCGCGCAGCGCTTCGGCCGGCTGGAGCGCGCCGAGCTCCGCGCCGATCGCGTCGAGGTCCGCGGCGTAGGCCGTCAGCAGCTCGCGCGCCCGCGGCTTGAGGTCGACCACGCGCCCCGCGGCCGAGGCGGTGCGATGCAGCGACCAGCCCCACTGCGTCGCCGCGGCGCCCAGCGTCACGAGGCTGGTCTCGCCGATGCCGCGCCGCGGCACCGCGATGGCGCGGCGGAAGGCTTCGTCGTCGTCGCGATTCACGATCAGCCGCAGATAGGCGAGCAGGTCCTTCACTTCGCGCCGCTCGTAGAAGCTCACCGCGCCGACCACGCGGTAGGGGATGCCGTTACGGCGCAGCTCTTCCTCGAAGGCGCGGGTCTGGGAGTTGGTGCGCACCAGGATCGCGATGTCGTCCCAGTCGGTGTCGCCCTGCTTGTGGCGCTCGGCGAACTGCTTCACCAGCCACTCGGCCTCGTCGCGCTCGTCGGCGGCGCGCACCACCGTCACGCGCTCCCCGCCTTCGCGCGTGGTGCGCAGCGTCTTGCCGATACGGCCCTTGTTGGCGGAAATCACGTTGTTGGCGATCTCGAGGATCGACCGGGTCGAGCGGTAGTTCTCTTCCAGCCGCACCAGCCCCGCGCCGGGAAAGTCCTTCTGGAACTCCAGGATGTTGCGCAGGTCGGCGCCGCGCCAGCCATAGATCGACTGGTCGTCGTCGCCCACCACGAAGATGTTCGCCGTTTGCCCCGCGAGGTGCTGGAGCAGCTTGTACTGCGCGCGGTTGGTGTCCTGGTACTCGTCCACCAGCAGGAACTGGAAGCGGTGCCGGTAGTCGGCGAGCCGGTCGGGCCGGTCGGCAAAAAGGGTGAGCGGATGCAGCAGCAGGTCGTCGAAGTCCATCGCGTTGGCGCGGCGCAGCGCCTTCACCGCCTCGGCGTACACCCGGCCGATGTTGACATGGTACGGGTCGAACGCGTTGGCGGCGTATTCCTCGGGCGTCGTCATCGCGTTCTTGGCGCGCGAGATCTCGTGCTGGAGGCTGCGCGCGGTGTAGAGCTTGGGCGGCAGGCCGAGGTCGTCCACGACGCGGCGGACCAGCGCCTCCGAATCGTCCTGGTCGTAGATGGTGAAGGCGCGCGTGAAGCCGAGGTGCGGCGCCTCGCGGCGCAGCAGCCGCCCGCAGATGGCGTGGAAGGTGCCGATCCACATCCCCGCGGGGTCGCGGCCCAGCAGCGTGGCCACGCGGTGCTTCATCTCGGCGGCGGCCTTGTTGGTGAACGTCACCGAGAGGATGCGTCGCGGATCCACG
>JAYTEN010000246.1:0-5198 GCA_043735145.1 Gemmatimonadota bacterium
GCGAACGACGTCATGAGAATCGGCCGGAAGCGCTCGCGCGCCGCTTCCCGCGCCGCCTCGGCGATCGGCATCCCCTTCGCGCGCAGCTCGTTGGCGAACTGCACGATGAGGATCGCGTTCTTGGCCGCGAGGCCCACGACCGTGATGAGGCCGATCTGGAAATACACGTCGCTCGGAAAGCCCCGCAGGAAGATGCCGAGGTACGCGCCCGCGATGCCGAACGGCACGCCGAGCAGCACGGCAAAGGGTACCGACCAGCTCTCGTACAGCGCGGCGAGCACCAGGAAGACGATGATGATGCCGAGCCCGAAGACGAAGCCGCTCTGCCCCGCCGAGCTGCGCTCCTGGAACGACTGGCCGCTGTACGCGCCCGACACGCCGAGGGCGCCGTACTTGTCGGCGATCAGCCGGTCCACCGCCGCGAGCATTTCGCCCGAGCTGCGGCCGGGCCGCGGCGACCCGGTGACCAGCGCCGACGTGAAGCCATTGAAGCGGTTCACGAGGCTGGGCCCCGCGCGCATCTCGGTGCGCACCAGCGTACCCATCGGCACCATGTCGCCCGTGGTCGAGCGCACATAGAGGCGGTTGATGTCCTCGGGGCGCTGGCGGAACTGCGACTGCGCCTCGGCCTGCACCCGGTAGGTGCGGCCGTACATGTTGAAGTCGTTGATGTAGAGCGTCGAGAGCATCGCCTGGAGGGTCGAGAAGAGCGCCTGCGGCCCCACCCCGCGCGCCTGCGCGGCCTCGCGGTCCACGTTGACGTAGAGCTGCGGCACGTTGGTCCGGATGAAGGTCGTGACGCCCTGCACCTCGGGCAGCTGGTTGGCGTCCTGCACGAACTGCTGCGCGAGTCCCGCGAAGGCGCGGATGTCGCCACCGGTGCGCGCCTGGAGATTCAGCTCCAGGCCGCTGGTGGTGCCAAGGCCGGGGACTTCGGGAAAGTTGAAGCCGAATGCCAGTGCCTCGCGAATGCCGAAGAGCTGGCCGTTGATGCGCGGCAGAATCCGGTCGAGCGCGTCCTTCTTGCCGCGCTCGCCCCACGGCTTGAGCCGCGCGAAGATGGTGGCGCTGTTGGTCTGGTTGGCGCCGGTGAGCAGGTCGAGCCCGACCAGCGCGACGACGCTCTGGATGCCGGGATCGCCGAGCATGATCTGCTCGACGCGGCCGACGACGGCCTCGGTGCGCCGGCGCGCCGCGGCGTCGGGGAGCTGCACCGCGACCACGAAGAACCCCTTGTCCTCGGTCGGCAGGAATCCGCCGGGCACCTTCTTCGCCAGGAAGACCGTCAGCACCACCAGCACCGCGAAGCCCGCGAGCCAGACGCGCGAGCGCTGGATCATCGCGCCGGTGCGGCGCATGTAGCCGCGGGTGACGCCGTGGAACCAGGTGTTGAACTTCGCGGCCCACTTCCCGTCGCCCTCGCCCGGGGTATGCGTCAGCAGCGCGGCGCAGAGCGCCGGCGTGAGCGTCAGCGCCACGAGGCCCGAGAGCACCACCGAGATCACGATGGTGATGGCGAACTGCTTGTAGAGGGCGCCGGTGATGCCGCCGACGAACGCGACGGGGATGAACACCGCGCACAGCACGATGACGATGGCGATCAGCGCGCCCGACACCTGGCGCATCGCCTTGTCGGCCGCCGCGCGCGCCGGGATGTGCTCCTCGGCCATGATGCGCTCGACGTTCTCGATGACGACGATGGCGTCGTCCACCACGATGCCGATCGCCAGCACCAGCGCGAAAAGCGTCAGCACGTTGACCGAGAAGCCCAGCGCGTTGAGGCCCAAAAAGGTGCCGATGATGCTGACCGGCACCGCGAGGACGGGGATCAGCGTGGCGCGGACGCTCTGGAGGAAGACGAACACCACCAGGGTGACGAGGAACATCGCCTCGAGCAGGGTGATGATGACCTCGCGGATCGACTCGCGCACGAACGGCGTGGTGTCGAAGGGAATCACGAACCGCACGCCCTGCGGGAAGGCGCGGGCCAGCTCGGTCATCCGGTCCACGATGCGCTGCTTCACGTCGAGGGCGTTCGCGCCCTGGCGCTGGTAGACGAGAAAGAGCGACGTGGGCTTGCCGTTGTAGCGGCCGACGGCGTCGTAGTTCTGCGAGCCGAGGTGCACATCGGCGACGTCGCCGAGCCTGACGAGTGAGCCGTTAGGCCGCGCGCGCAGGATCACGCTGTCGAACTGCGCCGGCGTCACCAGCCGGCCGCGGGTCGTCACCGGGATCGTCAGCTCGGTCGCCGCGGGCGCCGGCTCGCGGCCGATGCGGCCCGCCGGGTTGGTGGCGTTCTGCTCGCGCACCGCCGCCGCGACGTCCTGCACCGTGATGCCGAGGTTGGCCATCCGGTCGGGATCGAGGCTGATGATCATCGAGAATTCGAGCGAGCCGAAGACCTGCGCGTTGCCCACGCCGGGCACGCGGCGCAGCTCGTCCTCGATGTAGAGCTTGGCGTAGTTGTTCAGGAACGCCGCGTCGTAGCGCGGGTCGTCCGACACGAGGCCGCCGACCAGCAGGATGTCGGTCTGCGCCTTGCGAATGGTGATGCCGTTCCGGACGACTTCCTGGGGCAGCTGCGGCTCGGCCAGCTTGATGGCGTTCTGCACGTCCACCGCGGCGAGGTCCTGGCTGCGCGAGATGTCGAAGTAGACCTGGAGGTTCATCACGCCGTCGCTGGAATTCGACGACTTGAAGTAGAGCAGGCCGTCGAGGGCGCTGAGCTGCTGCTCGATCGGCGCGGCCACCGCCTGGGCCACGGCCTCGGCATTGGCGCCGGGATAGACCGCGGTCACCTGCACCGCGGGCGGCGTGATCTGCGGATAGCGCGTGATCGGCATCGTCCGCAGCGCGAAGATGCCGAGAATCGTGATGATGATGGAAATGACGCCCGCGAACACCGGCCGCCGGATGAAGAAGTACTCGGTCTGCGGCTTCGGACCGTCCGCCGGTCCGCCGGTCCGCCCGTCCGCCTCTGTCGGCATTACCGTCGCGCTCCCGGAACCGCCGGCGCCGCCGAGCTGTCGGCGAGCAGCACCGGCCTGACCTTCGCGCCGGGGCGGACCTTCTGCATTCCGTCCACGATCACGTGGTCGCCGGCGTGCAGGCCCTGTTCGATCTCGACGTTGCCGTCGATCACGTCACCCGTGGTGACGTCGCGCAGCGCCACCGAATCGCCGGACACTACCACGTACACACTCTGGCGACCGATGGCCTCGGTGACGGCGCGCTGCGGCACCACGATGGCGTCGGGATGCACCAGGCCGAGGATGCGCACGCGCACGAACTGGCCGGGCACGAGCAGATGGTCGGCATTGGAGAAGGTGGCGCGCCACGCCTGGGTCCCGCTGGCCCGGTCGGCGACGGGATCGATGAAGTCGATGCGCCCGGTGCGCGGCAGGGTGCTGCCGTCGGCGAGCACCAGCTCGATGCGCGCCGCACCGCCGGGCTGGAGCGCCCGCGCGCTGGCGGGATCGCGACGCCAGGCGAGCAGCTGCTGGGCGGAGGGCCGGAAGGTCACGTAGACGGGATCGAGCGCATCGATCGTCGTCAGCAGGTCGGACGAACCGGTGACGCGCGACCCCTCGACCAGCAGCGCCTTGCCGACGCGGCCCGCGAGCGGAGCGCGGACCGTGGTTTCGTCGTAGTCCTTCTTCGCGCGGTCAACGGCGCCGCGCGCGTCCTCGACCGTCGCGCGCGAGCGCGTGAGCTCGGCCTCGGCGTCGTCCACGTCACGGCGCGCCACCGCGTTGTCGGCGAGCAGCGGACGCAGCCGGTTCACATTCCGCTCGGCATTGGCGGCGCGCGCCTGCGCATCGGCGAGCCGCGCCTGGGCGCTGCGATAGGTCCCGGCGTACTGGGTCGAATCGATGCGGAACAGCACGTCGCCAGGCGCCACCATCGACCCCTCGGCGAAGGGCCGGGCGAGAATCACGCCCGTCACCTGCGAGCGCACCTGCACGCTGCGTGACGCCTCGATGCCGCCCATCAGCTCGACCCGGAGCGTGACGGGCCGCAGCGCGACCGCGACGATGCTCACTTCGGGCGGGGGCGGCGTGAACGACGCGACCTTCTTGCACGCGGCGAGCGGAACGAGAACCAGTGCGGCAATGGCGATGCGGGACACGCAAAATCTCCGGGAAGAAAAACCAGTTGCCTTCGGCCAGCCGGGAAGATTATTCAGGCATGAACAAAAACGGAAGGCAGGGACGTAAAGACGGTGCACCGCGCCGGAACCTGCTGCACTTTCTGCGCCCGCTTCAGCGTCGGTGCATTCTCCGGAAATTGCGTATCCACGCCACTTTAGGTATATTTCGAGCCTACTTTCTGTACCTTTCAGGAGTGTGTAATGAGCGAAGCATTCGAGTTCGAAGAAGGCGGCCGCACCTACAACTGCCGCGTCGAGCGTGCCAAGGGATCGCTCACCGACGGCTGGTGGTGGTTCGTGGTCACGGGTGACAGTCATCGCTACGCGCCGTTTCCCTCGGCCAAGGGCGACACCGTCAATGCCGTGAAGACCCGCATCCTGGAGTATCACCAGAACCGGCTCGCCCGCCGCGCCGCACCGCCGGTCGCGCGCAACCACTGGGGCAAGCCCCGCAAGGACGTCGCGGCACCTCCGGTGCCCGGTGCGCCCGGCGCGCCCGCAGCCCCGGCTATCGAGGCCGAGAAGAAGCCCAGGAGCGCGTAACGCTCCCGCGCCACCCGGAAGACCAACGGCCTCCCCATCGGGAGGCCGTCTGTTTTGCGACCAACCGGAACCCGGAGCCCACAGCGTGGTACGAATTGGCATACCCACGTCGAAACGGGAGCATGAACACTCGTCGTCTCTCCAGGATTGCTGCGGCCGCGCTGGGTATTCTCGCCTGCGCCACTTCGGCAGCGAAGGCCCAGTACTTCGGCCGCAACAAGGTCCAGTACCAGGACTTCAACTTCCAGGTGCTGCACACCGAGCACTTCGACGTGTACTTCTATCCGGAAGAGCAGGTATCGGCGACGCAGGCGGGCCGCATGGCCGAGCGCTGGTATGCGCGCTACGCGACCATCCTCGCCGATTCGCTGCACGGCCGGCAACCGCTGATCCTCTACGCCTCGCCGACGCAGTTCCAGCAGACCAACGCGGTCGGCGGCGACATCGGCGAAGGCACCGGCGGCGTGACCGAGTCGCTGAAGCGCCGCGTGGTGCTGCCCTTCGG
>JAYTEN010000247.1:0-4848 GCA_043735145.1 Gemmatimonadota bacterium
ACCAGGATGACCTGCGCCTCGTCGGGCGTGGCCACCGCGGTCAGGCCCTCCCGGCGCAGCACGCCGGCCATGAGCTCCGAGTCCGCGACGTTCATCTGACAGCCGTAGGTCTCGATGAAAAAACCGGGGACGGGGGGACGGGGGGACAGGGGGACCGGGGACCGCGATGCGGTCGACTCAGGCGGCGTCACGCTGCCTCGCCAACCAGGCGGCCGCCCTGCATAACGAGTCGCGCCGACACGCGGGCGCTGCCCAGGACCCATTCGGCTTCGGCGGGAAGCTGCACGCCGACGTAGTCCTCGGTGAGCGCCTCGCGCATCCCCCCCTGGCGGCCCTCGAGAACCAGGTCGGCCACCTGCCCCGCGCGCGTGACGCGATGCGCCGCCGCCTTGCGCGCGGCGAGGGCGCGCAGCTCCGCGCTCCGCTCCCGCACCAGCTCGGCAGCGGGCGGCGGGCCCAGGCGCGGCGCCGCGGTGCCTTCGCGCGGAGAGTATGGAAAGACGTGCAGGTAGGTGAACGGCAGCGCCTCGACCAGCGCGACGCTCTCGCGATGCTCGGCGTCGCTCTCGCCCGGAAAACCGACGATGATGTCGGCGCCCAGCCCGAACGGGCGCACCCGCTCGGCGATGGCGAGGAGGCGGTCGCGATATCCGGCAGCCGTGTACCAGTGCCGGCCCATCCGCTTCAGCACCCGGTCGCTGCCCGATTGGAGCGGCGCGTGCAGGTGCGGCGCGAGCCGGTCGGGACGCTCGGCCATCAGGCGCTCGAGGTCAGCGCAGACCTCCGTGGCCTCCACCGACGAAAGCCGGAACCGGACCTCCGGCACCTCATCGACCAGCATCATCATGAGTTGGCCAAGGGTGCCTGGCGACTTGGCGACTTGGCGACTTGGCGACTTGGCGTCATGGCGACCTGGCGACTTGCCAGTCGCAAGCTCCCGCCCATACGTCCCGATATGGACCCCGGTGATCACGATCTCGGCGTGCCTCCGGGCGAGGAGCCGCGCCTCGGCCACCACGACCTCGGCGTCGCGCGAGCGGTTGTCGCCGCGAGCGAGGGTGGTCGCGCAGAAGGTGCAGTGCTCGTCGCAGCCGTCCTGCACCTTGAGCCACGCGCGCGAGCTGCCCGCGAACGACTGGAGGAGCGAGGGTCCGACCGGGGCGAGTCCAAGGGCACGGGCCACGTCGCCGGCATCGGATCCACCCACCACGGCGCTCACGCCGGGAAGGGCGGCGATGCGGCCGTCGTCCAGGGCGGCCGCGCAGCCCATCACGACGGTGCGGATCGAGGGCTGAGCGCGCGACAGGCGGCGCACGAAGCCGCGCATCTTCGCTTCGCCGACATGGGTGACGGTGCAGGAATTGACGACGGCGGCATCGGCCTCGGCGGCGTCGTCGACCAGCGTGCATCCCGACGCTTCGAGTTGCTGGCGAACCACTTCGGTGTCGTACTGGTTCGCCTTGCAGCCGAAGGTGTGCAGCAGGACCTTCACGGCCGGACCGTCAATCCCACGAAGACGGTGCGGAACGATTCCTTCGCGACGCCGGCGCTGCGGCTGCCGCCCTCGAGGCCGACATCGACCGTGGTGCGGTCGTGCGCGAGGTTGAAGCCCACGCCGCCCGAGAGGGCGTGCTCCTTGATCGCGGCGCCGAGCGACGTGAACGGCAGGGTGCGCACCCGGTACCCCAGGCGCAGCGGCGTGCGGATGTGCAGCAGCGTGGCGCTCTGGACTTCGGCGCCGACACCTAACGACCACACGTCCCGCACCGTCCCGGCGCCGAGATCCACCTCCGCCGATTTCCACGCGTCGTACTGCGCGGTGCCCGCCAGGAAGACCCCCGGCACCGCCTGCCACCGCACGCCGAGCGCCAGTTGCGCGGGCAGGTGGGTGTGGGTGACTTCGCCGCTGGTATTGTGGGAGCGCAGCCGGCCGTTGAGCCGCCCCGACGCGGACAGGTCGAGTCGCGGCAGGGTCCACAGGACGCCGACGCCCGCGCCCGCGCCGCGGAAATCGGTCTGCGACTGCTCCAGCACCTGCTGGTAGGCGGCGTTGGCGTAGAGCCGCTGCGACGTGAGGCGCGTCGAGCCCAGGTAGTAGTGCAAGCCGAGTCCGACCGAGAAGGTGGACGTCAGCCGGTAGCCGGCGGCGAGCGTCAGGTCCGAGATGCCGCCGATGGACCGGCCCGCATCGGTGAACTTTTCCATCTGCCCGCGCAGCGGCAGCGAATCGGCTTCGGTCAGCGTCCAGGTGCGGTCGAGATAGTCGGAGATGCTGAACGAGATGGCGGTGCGCGTCGGCAGGATGGTGGCGAACCCGAACAGCGGGAAGCGCACCGTCTGGAGGTCGGCCGACACCGTGGGCGACGTGTAGGAGCGCGTCGTCGGCGCGCCGACCCCCCACGCGGCAACCGAGCGCCAGCGGGTGAGCGCGGCGGGATTGGCATTCATCGTCGGGTCGAACATCGCGAGCGCGCCGGCGGTAGCGCCGGTGCGCGCCGACACCGGCCGCGCCGACCAGCCGAGGCCGTTGAGGGAGAAGATGGATCCCTGCGCGAGCGCCGCGCTCGGCAGCAGCAGACCGAGGCAGGCGACGAGGCCGAAGGACGCACCGCGCCTGGTATGGCCTGCCGTGTGGTGTCCGTCGCTCATGGTACTCCGAACCGGAAGGGCCGCACGTAGGAAAGGTGCAGGGTGGGCGCCGCGGCGCCGGCGAGGCCGCCACCGGCGTCGAGCTGCACCGTGGTGAAGTCCTCGCCGATATTGCGGATGGAGATCGCCCGCGGCAGCGAGTCGGGATCGACGCCATGCCAGAGCCGGAGGATCGGCGCGATCTCGATGAGCACCGGCGCCGTCTGCCCCACGACGACGGTCCCCAGCCCCTGCAGGAGGGTGTCCTGGAAGAGCACCGATTTGCCCGCGAAATAGCGGAGAATCGGCTGCGCGAGCACGCTGATCGACTCGCTCGCTATGCCGCGGACCGGGCGCGTCGGCCTCAACTCGAGGGTCGCGCGAATAACGGTCACCGAATCGACGAAGAATCGCGGAATGTTGAACCGGATGAACGCGCGCGCCGCGGGCTGGTTGCCGACGACGATGGCCCCCGAGGGCGGCGGCGGGGGGGACGGCCGCTGCACGTAGGTGTCGAAGGTCGGCGTCAGCGCGAAGCTGGTCTTGAAGGTGTCGCGCGGCGCGGCGCCGTGCACGAAGAACCGCAGCGTCGGCGGCACGCCCGTCAGGTCGCCCGACAGCAGGCGCACGGTGGTGCGCGCGTCGGCCCGCAACGCGAGGCCGATCGCGGTCACGTATGAATCGGCGGCGAGCGGCGTGATGGTGCCGACGTTCAGGAGCTGACGGATGTTCGCGGTGCGCAGCGTGTCGGTGAGCCGGACCGAATCGAACGGCTGCTGGGTCACGAAGGCCGACAGCACCGAGTCATAGGTGGTGTTCGAGTCGATGGTCAGCGGGATATGGAACATCACCAGCCGCTGGTTATGCACCGTGGTGTCGTGGAACTCCAGCCGCCCCTCGAAGGCGACGCTGTCGATGGTCCCGAGGTTGACGGTGTCGGTCGCGGTCGGGAACCACCGCTGCGGCAACGCGACGAACTTCATCAGCGCGTAGGCCGTCAGCGAATCGGCGTTCGAGACCAGCAGCGTCGGGCTGAAGTCGATGCGCGTATAGCCGCGCAGGCTGGTGTCGGACTGCACGATGCCGGTGAGCACCGTGTCCAGGATGACCAGGCTGTCGGACAGGCACAGCTCGGGACAGTGCCCCGGCGCGGTGACCTGTTCCTTGCACGCGAACGCGGCGGCGGCGAGTGCCGCCAGCGCCGCGCTACGCCAGGCGGTGGTTCGTACCATGGGCGTCGAAGCTGTCCACGATGGCCATGATGACGGCGTCAACCGGGCGGTCCTTCGTGACGGGCGTCTGCCGCGCCGACGAGCCGCCGGCGTAGAGCACCACATCGCCCGTCCCTGCACCCACTGCGTCCACCGCCACCGCGTATCCGCCTTCCGGCTTCAAGTCCAGGGAAAGATTCTCGACCACGAGGAGCGTGGCCCCCTCGAGGGAGGGATCCTTGCGCGTCGCAACCACCGATCCGACGACCTTGCCCAGCCTCATGCACGCTCCATGAAATCCGCACCGGTGAACGCGGCCGGCAGCAGCTCCGACAGCAGCCAGCGCCTGGTCGTTCCATTGGTGCCCGTCGAGATGACCTCGAGCTGCGTCCCGAACTCGGCCAGGAACTGCCGGCAGTAGCCACACGGCGCCACCGGGTTGTCCGCATCACTCACCACGGCGATGCGCGTGAAGCGGCGCTTGCCGGCCGCCACCGCGCTCACCATCGCGGTGCGCTCGGCGCAGATCGTGCCGCCGAACGACGCATTCTCGACATTGCAGCCGGCAAAGACGGTGCCGTCGTCGGCCTCGAGCGCCGCGCCCACGTGAAACTTCGAGTACGGCGCATAGGCGCGTTTACGCGCTTCCTGAGCGGCTTCGAACAAAACGTCGATCAACTGGCCCCCGGATAGTGCGTAGTGCGTAGTGCGTAGTATGGCGTGCGAGCGCTTTTCCTACGCACTACGCACTGCTTTCAGAAAGCTCGTCCCCGCCGCCAGAGCGGGCACCCCGAAGTATTCCGCGGCCGTCTGACCCAGGTCAGCAAAGCTCGCACGGGAGCCCAGCGCCACCGGTTTCACCTTGGGACCGGTCACGAGCAACGGAACGTTTTCGCGTGCATGATCGGTCGACGGCGTCGTCGGGTCGTTGCCATGGTCCGCCGTGAAGGCGACGATGTCCTCGTCGCGCATCAGGGAAAGCATCCCCGGCAGCTCGGCATCCAGCTCC
>JAYTEN010000248.1:0-3411 GCA_043735145.1 Gemmatimonadota bacterium
GTTGCGGCCGGGGGCGCGCGATTCGGCGAAGCGGATGCCGCCCGAGACGGTGGCGCCCGCGGCGCCGGGAGCCGCGCTCGCGGGGTCGGCCCCGAGCAACGCGCGGGCGACCGTGGTGGTCACGTAGAAGTAGCTGGGGAAGGCCCGGCCCTGTGGCGCGGCGCCGCCGTCCGACCGCACGCCGAGCTGGCGCGCCTGGTAGACCTGCTCGACATAGCCGGGCGGCGTATAGTCGAGCTGCGCGACGGCGACGGCCGCGGCAGCCGCGTAGCGGGCGCTCAGCTGACCCCGGTTGACGGCGCCCCACTGGTAGTTGCCCGCCGAATCACGCCCGATCGTCACCAGGACGATCTTCCCGGCGGCGGCCGCCGCTGGAATCATGTGGGTCGTGTCGCCGAGGGATCCGCCGTAGACGACCTGCGCGCCGTCGAAGGCGCGCGCGTTGGCGCCCTGGTTGCGGGGCGCGAAGTCCCTCCAGAGATGGTAGGCCGTGCCGCCGACCGAGAGGGTGCTCATCGTCGAGTCGGTGCCCTGCTGCACCAGGCCGTACTGGAAGTAGCCGTCCTCGCCGGCGGGCTCGAGGCCCATGCGCTGGAGCTCGCTGGCTATGTAGGTGGTGCCCTTGATGTGGTATTCGGAGTTCGCATCGCGACCCATCATCGAATCGTCGGCGAAGATGTACAGGCGGGTCATCAGGTCGGCCGCAGAAATGGCCGCGTGAGTCGGGCCGCCGACATAATGTCGCGGCAGCTCGGCGCCGAGGGTCGGCGCGTGGCCGGCGGCGCGGCGGCTCGAGGCCTGCGCATGCGCGATGGAGGGGAGCACCACCGCGCACGCCATCGCGGGCAGAACGTACCTCGTCAACCGTTTCAGAACGGGCATTGTGCGTTCCATTGTGGAAGTGGTTGGGTGCTCACCATTTGGCGAGACCTACTACTTGGACACAACGGACGCGGAAAAGGTGGGTTTCAAGGTCGCGGGGCAGCCGGCCCGGGGCCAGGCGTGGCGAAGCGTTCCGCGGCGACCACTCCGGCACGTTGCGGTGTACAGGGAGCATGACTGAGACTTCGAAGCAGATGCCGAAGCACCAGGCAGCCCTGAACGTCTCCCGGAAACGGGCGATTGTGCTTGTCATCCTTGCCGGACTCGTCGCGACGATCATGCTGGCCCTTCCCTCGCGCGGTCGCCAGATCGCCGATCCCATTTCGACGTCGTATGCGGTGACCGACCCGCAATTCCTGCGCGCCGTCAACGCGCTGGTCGGGCCGGCGCTGGTGCCGGGAAACCGGATCACGCCGCTCCAGAACGGCGACGAAGCGTTCGGCGCCATGCTCGCGGCGATTGACGGCGCGCAGCGATCCATCACCTTCGAGTCCGCGTATTTCCGGAAGGGGCAGATGACGCGCCGCTTCGCCAACGCGCTCGCGGCTCGCGCGCGGGCCGGCGTGAAGGTGCACGTCAACCTCGACTGGGCCGGCGCCGAAAAGATGGGGCGCGAGGACCTCGTCATCATGCGTGATGCCGGCGCCGAGGTCGAGATCTACCACAAGCCGCACCTCCAGACGCCTCGCCGCAACTACACGCGCAGCCACCGGCGCATCCTGGTGATCGACGGCCGCGTGGCCTTTACCGGCGGCCTGTGCGTGGCCGACATGTGGATGGGGAACGCGCAGGACAAGGATCACTGGCGCGATACGCAGTTCCGGATCGAGGGGCCCGTAGTGGCGCAGATGCAGGCCGCCTTCATGGATAACTGGCGCGAGACCCACCAGACGGTCATGCACGACGAGCGGTACTTCCCGGAGCTGGCCGCTGCCGGGACGCAACCGGCGCAGGTGGTCACCAGCTCGCCCGACGAGAACAGCGAGAACGTGCGGCTGATCTACATGCTGTCGATTGCGGCGGCGCGCCACAGCATCATCGTACAGAATCCCTACTTCGTCCCCGACGACGTCATGCGCGACGAGCTGATCGCGGCGCGGCGGCGCGGCGTCACCGTGGAGATCATGCTGCCCGGTCCGGTCATGGACGCCCACATGACCGCCAATGCGTCGCATTCGCGCCTGGGCCCACTGCTCGAGGCGGGGGTGAAGATCTACGAGTACCAGCCCACCATGCTGCACATGAAGATCATGGTGGTGGACGGCATCTGGGTCACGGCGGGCTCGGCGAACTTCGACAACCGCTCGTTCCGGCTGAACGACGAAGTCAACGTGAACGTATTCGACACCGGTCTCGCCGTAACCCTCACCGAGGTGTTCCGCCGCGACCAGGCCCACACCCGCGAGTACACGCTGGCCGACTGGCAGCATCGCCCGCTGAGGGAGCGGATCATGCAGCGGATCGCGGCGAACTTCCGGGCCCAGCTCTAGACGGGAATCAGCGGAGCCGGGACAGTGGATGGACGAGATTGGCGCCGGGTCGCGCGAATCCACGCTTCGGCAAGCCCCAGCGTCATCACCCAGCCTACGACCATCGAGAGCACGAACGCGCTTTCGACGCTGATGCGCGTCGCCGCGATCGCGATCAGGACGGCGACGAGGCGCACCGTGGAAATGGCGAGCCCCGCGGCCAGGAACCGGATCATCCATTCGCGATGCCGCCCGCGGTCGCCGCGGCGGATGGCCGTCCAGCCCATCGCCCCCGACACCACGAAGACGAGGGCGAAGACGGTGACGACAGCCGTCTCGCGCCAGCCGGCGCCCGGCGCGAGCCAGACGATGTAGAGGGCAGACCCCGCGAGGGGGATCCCCGTTACGAGGAGCACCCGGCCCGACCAGCGGTGCACCAACGGAAAGCGGGAGCGCAGGCCTCGCAGCAACTGCAGGGGACCCAGCACCATGAAGAGGACGCCCGGCACCACGTGGAGCAGCGTGGACACCGGGTACTCCTCGAACTTGCGCTGGCCATCGAAGAAGTTCTTTCGCATCGCCACGTCCCGCGGCGTGCCCGCCGCGATGAGGCTCGTCTGTCGGAAGACCCCGTAGAGTGCCTCGTCCTGGCGGACGGTGGCGGCACGGGTAGCGGGATCGCGCGACAAACCCTCGCCGGCACGGAACGCCCGTCCCACGCCCGCGGCCACGCCGACGATGACCAGCACAACGATCGCCGCCGCCATCGCGCGGCGGATTGGTGCTCCGGGGGGAATCACGATCCCAATCTGCATCGCGGCGGCGCCGGACGCGAGTGACGACGGACGGATTGCGCGCGCGACCGGTTGCGGCTGCCGCCGGTCCAGCGTGGCGCGGGTGGACGACGAGAGGGAGCGGGCCGTCAGGCTCCGGTATGCCCGAAACCCGAGCCGCCGCGCACCGTCTCCGGTAGGGCGCCCACCACGCGGAGCGATGCCTTCGCGACCGCACACACGACCAGCTGCGCGATGCGCGCGCCGCGCTCGACCACGAACGGCTG
>JAYTEN010000249.1:0-4337 GCA_043735145.1 Gemmatimonadota bacterium
CTGGCGCTCGAAATCCAGGCCGCGCAGGACCAGTGCATCGTTAGGCACCTGCGCCCGCGCCGGGACCGGGGTGCCGGGGACCGTGGCACCGAACAGGCAGACGAGGAGCATTCGCCGAACCCCCGCCAGGAGCAGGCACGCCGGTTCCGGGTCCCCGGTCCCCGGTCCCCGGTCCCCGGTCCACGGTCTCCGGTCAGCGCGGCTGCGCATTCAGCCTTCGGAAGTAGTCCAGCACCATCGTCCGCTCCGACGGCGAGAGCGCCTTGAGATCGTTCCACGCGGGCACCGCGTAGCGCAGCGTGCCGGGGCGCGCGACGCTCGTTGGTGCCGCGTGGCTCTGCGACTCGGCGGTGCGGCTCTTGCGATCCGGATCCTCGGGCTGGTCGTCATTGCGCAGGCTGCGGCCGGCATCGAGCATGCGCCGGAAGAGCCGCTGCTGCCGCTCGAGGGTCGCGCGGTCGAGCCGCGCCGCCTGCATCCGGTCGGCGAGGGCGCGCGCCTCGTCCGCCATCTGCTGGGGATTGCCCGGCATCCCCGATTCGCGCAGCCGCTCCATCTGGTTGGCGAGCGCGCGCTGGCGGTCGGCGAGCTGGCGCAGCTGCCGCATCACGGCGGCATCGCCGCTGCCCGCGGTGGGGAGCAGGCCGCCGAGCTCGTCGTTGAGCTGGCCCTGCTGGCCCGCCATCCGGGCCATGCGCTGCATCGCTTCCTGGTAGCCCGAGCCCGACTGCGCGCCGCCGACGTCCTGCGCGTTGCGCAGCATCTGGACCGCGGCGGCCGACAGGATCTGGGCCGCCTCGGCGGCCCGCTCCGACGCCTCTTCGACGCTCGGCGACGGACCCTCGAGTGCCTGACGAGACTGGGAGACCTGCTCGCGCGCCTGGCCCATCATCGCCCCCAGCCGGGGCGACACCAGGGCGTTCTTGCCGGCGGCGTCCTGGAGGCGCCGCATCATCTGGTTGATGCCCTGCTCCATCGCCGCCTGCCGGCTGCGGGCGTCGCGCGCGCCCTCGCCGCGGCGCAGCTCGCGGCCCAGGCGCTGCTCTTCGGCGGCCAGGCTCACCGCTTCCTGCGTCGCCATCTCGAGCGTGCGCTGCACCTCCTGGCGCCACTGGTCCGACATCTCCTGCTGTTCCTGCCGCAGCTCCTGGCCCGCCTGCTGCATCTGCTGCGCCGCCTGGTTGCCCTGCTGCTGCGCCTGCTGGCGGCGGCCCTGCGACATCGATGACTGCGCCTGCTGCATCGACTGGCGCGCGCCGCCCATCCGCTGGGCCGTCTGCTGCATCGCCGCCGCCGCCGCGCTGTCGCCGCGGTGCGCGAGACGGTCCTGGAGCCGCTCGACCGACTGGTGCAGCGAGTCAGCGGCCTGCTGCATCCGCTGTTCCTCGGACGCGGCGGCGGTGCTGTCCTGCCGCTGCGGCGCGCGGTCGGCCCACTCCTGCTGGTCGCGCTGGAGCTGATCGGCATTCTCGGCCATCGTCTGCATCGAGCCTTCGATCGCGGCGCGCTCGAACAGCTCGGCGCTGCGGTGCAGTTGGTCGCGCATCTCCTGCTGGCGCTGGGAGAGATTGCGCAGCGCATCCTGCACCGCGCGCGGATCGAGCTGCTGGAGCGCCCGCTGGAGCTGCTCGAGTTGGCGCTGCAGCTCGGGGCTCGTCGCCTGCCGCAGCAGCTCCTCGAGATTCCGCAGCTGCTCGCGCCACTGCTCGTTGTTGAGGCCCGCCTGATCGGCGGCCTGCATCAGCTGCTGGAGGTCCTGCCGCAACGAGTCGGCGCGCTGGATGAGCTGCTGCTGCTCGTCGGCAAGCCGCTGGGCCTGCGCATTCTGCTCGAACTGCTGGGTCCCGGTGTTCTCGTTGGCGCGCTCGTTGGTGCCCGGCTGCGGCGCGGGGCGCTGGGTGCGGTCGCCGGCGCGGTTGCGCTGGGCGGCGAGGTCCTCGGTTTCGCGCGCGAGGCTGGTCTGGTCGCGCGCGAGGGAGGCGGCATCGGCGGCGAGCGAATCGGTTTCGCGGCGCACCGCCTCGCGCATCTCGGCCATGGAGCGCAGCCGCATCACGTACTCGCGGCTCCGGCCGGTGTGCGGCACCGGCGCGCGGTCGCGGGCGCGAACGAAGTAGCGCAGCGTGTCGCCGGGGAGCAGGCCGCGGTTGTTGAGATCGAGGAGCTGGCTCTGGACGATGCGGTCGGCGCCGCCGATGCCGGGAATGCTGTCGACCACGGTGTCGCCGCTCAGGCCGAGGCGCGAGACGCGCCAGCTCACGATCTCGGCGCCGCCGAGCCCGTGGTCGTCGCGTGCATCCACGACGATCTGGGCGCGCAGGTCGAGCGGCATGGTGGTGTCGGCGCCGGGCACCGGGATGGTGACGACGGGCGCGCTGTCGGGGATCGCGACGACGTCGAGCACCGGCGCCGGCTCGGGGAGCCCGGCGCCGCGCCGGTCGGACAGCGACAGGTGCCAGCGCGCGCTGCCGCGCACGATGAGTCGGCCGTCGAATCCGGCGGCGGTCGGGTGCAGCGCGACGGTGTCGCTCGTCGAGCGGAGCGACGCGGCGTCGACGGGCGCGTTGGTGATGCCGCGCAGCGCGAGGACCGTGCCGACGGGAAGGTTGAGCGGGCCGACCGACGGATCGACGTCCTCGTCGGGGCGCGTGAGGTAGGCGGGGTACTGCGCGGTGACGCGGAAGTCGCCGAGGACCAGCGGCTCGAGGACCCGCACGCCGAGGGTATCGGAGGCGCGGCCGCCCGCGGTGGCGTAGACCCAGGTCGGGGCGGTGATATCGGCGAGGCGGTGCGACGCGCGGCCGGCGGCGTCGGCCGCGAGTCGCACCGGCCGCCACGATTCCCCGGTGCGCCGGACGTAGAGGACGGCGTCGCCGCCGCCCGCCTCGGTCTCGACGGTGACGGTGACGTTCTCGCCCGGATGCACGAGCGACTGGGAGAGGGCGATGGCGACGCGGGGCCGCACCGCGGCGCGCAGCGCGCGCAGCGGTGAGGCCAGCGTCGCGGCCGACTCACCGGCGAAGGCGAACGCCGCGACGGCGAGCACCATCGCCGTCGCGGCGAGGATCATCCGCTGGCGCACCTGGCGGCCCAGCGCGGCGTGGGCGCGCGGCGCCCACGCCGCGGCGATGCCGTCGCCGGCGTCGGGCAGGCTCGCCGCGAGATGCCGGCCCGCGCCGGCGACCAGCTCTGCCGACGATCCTGGCGGCGCGTGCGCCGCCAGGTCCACGAACCCCACGAACGCCCCGCGCCGCAAGGCGAGCTCGTCCTCTACGGTAGCCGCGGTGTCACGCAGGACCCATCGACCGCGCAGCATCCCCGACGCACGACGCACGACGTACGAAACGCCGACCAGCAGGGCGACCCAGACGAGCAGCGGCCCAAACCGGAATGACGCGTACAGCCCGAGCTTCGCGCCCAGCGCCGCTGCGCCGGCCGCGACCGCGAGGATCGCGACGGCCGCGAGGATCAGCGCGAGCGCGCGGCGGCGCCCCAGCGCCGCCGCGAGCTCGCGCAGTCCCTCGAGCAGGCTCATGGATTCGCCCCCACCGCCGTCACGAACAGGTTCACCCCCATGCGGATCGCCGACTCGCGCACCGGCTCGGGATCGTGGTGCACTTCCGGATCCTCCCAGCCATCGCCCAGGTCGCTCTGATACGTGTAGTAGACCGCCAGCCGCCCGCCGATGAATAACCCGAGCCCCTGCGCCGGCAGCCCGTCGTGCTCGTGGATCTTCGGCGGCCCGCCCGGAAAATCGTACACCGCGTGATAGATCGGATGGTCGTACGGCACATCCGCCAGCTCGCGCTCCGGCACCACCTTGCGCAGTTCCCGCCGGATCGACGCATCCATGCCGTAGTTGTCGTCGGCGTGCAGGAATCCGCCGTTCTCCAGGTGCCGCCGCAGGGCCCGCACATCCTCCGGCGAAAACAGCACGTTCCCGTGACCCGTCATATAGAGGTAAGGGACGGCCCACAGGTTCGGGTCCGACAGCCGCACCGTGCGCTCGCGCTCGGTGGTGCGCAGGCTCGTCCGCTCCCGCACCGCCCGGAGCAGGTTGGGCAGGCTCGAGGGATTCGCGTACCAGTCGCCGCCCCCTTCGTATTGGAGCCGGGCAATCGTGAGACGCGGCGCCGGCCGCGCACCCGTGAGGGCGAGAGGTAGCGCCAGCATCAGGAGTAGCGCGAGACGTGACTTCACTCGTGCGCCAGGCGATATGCCATGTTCCGCGACACGCCAAGCTCGCTCGTCAACGCGGATGCGACGTCACGCGGCGTGCGCCCTTCCGCTCGCAGCTCTGCCACGCGCGCCAGCACGACTTCCTCGGTCGCGCCAAC
>JAYTEN010000250.1:0-2967 GCA_043735145.1 Gemmatimonadota bacterium
GTAGAGAAACGGCAGAATCGCCAGGCCGCTGCCGAACACCACCGTGCCGGCCTTGGCGAAGAAGACGAACAGCTGCGCCAGCAGCGGCCACGCCACGCCCGCCGCCACGACGCCCCGGCGGCGGCGCACCCCCCGAGCTGCGCCAGCGCCAGCCCGCCGCTCGCCAGGAACACCCAGATGATCTCCCTTCGGGTACTGACCACCACGACGAGGTTGAGGAGCGCGATCGCCCACAGCAGCGGCGCGCGTCCGAGCGTGATCCGCGCGAGCTTTACCACGCTGCGCGCGATGATGGCGATGACCGCCGCGCCGATGCCGTAGAACGCGCCGCGCATCCACGGCAGGCCGCCAAAGCGGAGGTAGATCGCGGAGAGTCCCATGACCATCGCGAAGGACGGCAGAATGAACGCCACGGCCGCGAGGCTCGCGCCCGCCACCCGTCTTTCGAGTCAGCCGAGGTAGATGGCGAGCTGCGCGGCCAGCGGCCCGGGGGCGAGCTGCGCGGCCAGCGGCCCGGGGGCGAGCTGCGCCAGCGCGAGGCCTTCGCGGAACTCCTCCCGCGTGAACCAGCCGCGCGCCTCCACGAGGTCGCGCTGCATCGCACCCACCAGCGCGATCGGCCCGCCGAAGCCCGCGGCGCCTAACCAGAGAAAGTAGCGCGCCAGCCCGGCGCGCGTCAGCGCGGCTTGCCGAACCATGCGTAGAGATCGTCCAGGGCCGCGGCGCCGCGCTCGAGGCGCTCGGCATCACGCGGGTGCGACGCCACGATGCCCTGCACCAGGCCCGCGATGCCGTCGGTCTCGGCCCGGCCGAACTTCTCGTCCTTGCAGTCGATGTCGTGCACGATCTCGCCGATCGCGCGCAGCGCCGGATCGGCGAGGCCGAACTTCACGCACAGCGTCTCGAAGGTGCAGCCGTCGTGCTCGTGCGTGTACTCGGCGCGGAACATGTCGAACCGCAGCTCGCCCGGCGCCGGCTGGTAGCCGCGCGCCGGCACGAACTTGAAGCGCGCCGCCGGGTCCACGAACCGGCGGATGAGCCAGGCGCTGGCGATGCGATCCACCTTCACCCCCTCGCGCGTCACCCACACCGCGCCGCGCGGCGCACCCGCGACACCCGGCGCCACGGCGGGATCGCTTTCGCCGGCGACCTGGTCGTGCAGCTTCGCCTCGATCTCCCGGTCCGAAATCCCCTCGATGAACGTCGCCTCGCAGACCATCGCCTCGCCTCCCTCGTCCTCGATGGCGCGCGCCAGCCACAGAAAGTCCTCGAGCGCCTCGTCCCCGTTGGCCAGCACATAGACCGAATTCTTGAGCGCCGCGGCGCCGATTTTCTGGAGCCGCCGCCGCACCTTCACCCGGAAATAGTCGGGCTTGGGGGGAATCGCATGGATGAGGAGCAGCCAGCGGGCCCCTTGCGCGGATGATTCTATTGAATCATTCATATATCACAACTGTATCACCACCCGATTCCCCAGGCAAGCCCCATGCACGCTCCGCGCACCCTCGCCCTCTCCCGGCACGACGTCGCCGTCCTCCTGACGCTGGACGACGGCATCGACGCCGTCGAATCCGCCTTTCGCGCCCACGGCGAGGGCCTCACCAGCACCGGGATCCTCGGCATGCCCGCCGCCGGCGGCGGCTTTCACATCAAGGCGGCGACGATCGGCGGCGACGCGCCGGTCTTTGCCGCCAAGGTCAACGGCAACTTCCAGGACAACGCGGCCCGCTTCGGCCTGCCCCGCATCCAGGGACTCATCGTGCTCTGCGACGCGCGACACGGCTTTCCGCTCGCCGTCATGGACTCGACCCTCATCACCCAGCTGCGGACCGGCGCCGCCACGGCTGTCGCGGCGAAGTACCTCGCGCGGACCGGGGCGAGCATCGCGACCATCGTCGGCTGCGGCCTCCAGGGCCGGGTGCAGCTGCGATCGATCGTCGCGGTGCGACCGCTCACGCGCGTGTTCGTGCACGACGCCGACCGCGGCGGCGCCGAGCGATTTGCGCGGGAGATGACTGCCGGGCTCCGGTGTGAGGTGCTGGTCATCGACGCTCCCGCGGACGGCACGCGCCAGAGCGACCTGATCGTCACCTGCACGCCGTCGCGGGTGGCGATCCTGCACGAGGGCGATGTCGCGCCCGGGGCCTTCATCTCGGCGGTCGGTGCCGACAGCGAGGACAAGCAGGAGATCGCCCCCGCGCTGATGGCACGATGCGGGGTCGTCCCCGACATCCTGGAGCAGGCCGCCACGATCGGCGACCTCCACCATGCGCTCGTCGCGGGCGCGATGTGCCGCGCCGACGCGCGCGCCGAGCTCGGCGCCATCGTCGCGGGCCGCGCGCCGGGGCGGACCCGCGACGACGAGATCATGCTCTTCGACAGCACTGGTACCGCGCTCCATGATGTCGCGGCGGCGGCGCTGGTGCTCGAGCGCGCCGAGCGCCGCGGCGCCGGCACGCCCCTGGACCTGCTCGGCACGGCGCCCCGGCCGCGCGCATCAGCTGGAAACGAGCCGCTTTTCCGGGTGACGCTGTGAGCTAGATTTGGCGTCCGTGTCCGCCCACCACGAGCTTTTCATGCTGCGCATCCTTGCCCTGGCCCTCGCGATCCCGGCCGCCCTCCAGGCCCAGGTCTCCTACGACGTCTCCTTTCCGGTGGGTGATTGTGGACCGGGGACCGAGGACCGGAAAGGCGCTGCGGACCGTTTGTCGGTCCTCGGTCCCCGTTCTGTTATGGCCAGCGCTTCCTGATTCGCGCCGTCCGTTCCAGCTCGTCGGCATTCTCGAGCACCTTGCGCCGCAGGTCGGCGGGAAGCGCGGGATTCCCAGCGAGGAAGCGGTGTACGGTATCCAGCGCATCCCGGCTCGTCTGCCCGCCGAGGAACGACCCGAGCCAGGCGCCGAGGAAGAAGATGCGCCGGTTGTTCTGGATGTAGCGCAGTGAATCGAGCGCCGGGCGGAGATACGG
>JAYTEN010000251.1:0-4192 GCA_043735145.1 Gemmatimonadota bacterium
CGCCCTCGGCATCGAGCGGCGCGGTGACCCGCTGCCCGTCCCGGCGGTCGAATCGATCCGCATGACGAAATGCGCCCTGAAGGGGCCGCTCGAGACCCCCCTCGGGGACGGCTACCGCTCGGTGAACGTGGCGCTGCGCAAGGAGTTCAATCTTTACGCCAATCTCCGGCCGGTGCGGACTATCATCCCCTTTCGGGGGTACGACAAGATCGATCTCGTGCTGGTGCGCGAGAACACGCAGGGGCTGTACGCCGGCGTCGAGCATTTCGTGCAGATCGGCGAGGACCCGCATGCGGTTGCCGAGTCGGTGGCCATCGTGACGCGGGAAGGGTGCGAGCGGATCTGCCGCTTCGCGTTCGAGTACGCGCTGCACCATGGGCGCCACAAGGTCACGCTGGTTCACAAGGCCAACATCCTGAAGATGGTGAGCGGCCTGTTCCTCGAATGTGGCCGCGCCATCGCGAAGGAATACGATGGACGCATCGAGTGTGACGAAAAGATCATCGACAACGCGGCGATGCAGCTCGTGATGAAGCCCGAGTCGTTCGACGTGCTGGTAACGACCAACATGTTCGGTGACATCCTGTCGGATCAGATGGCGGGCCTGATCGGCGGCCTCGGCCTCGCGCCGAGCGCGAACATCGGGACCAGGGCGTCGATCTTCGAGGCGGTGCATGGCACGGCGCCCGACATCGCGGGGCAGGGCAAGGCCAACCCGGCTGCGCTGCTGCTGTCAGCGGCGATGATGCTCGAGCACCTGGGCGAGATGGATGCGGGCTCGCGGTTGCGCGACGCGGTGGTGAAGACGATTCGTGACGACAAGGTGCGGACCGGCGACCTGGGCGGAACCGCGACGACCATGGAATTTGCGACGAAGGTCGCGGAGCGTGTGAAATGACGGCGGTACAGCGGTACGGCGGGACGGCGGAACGGCGTTACGGCGTTACGGCGTTACGGGGAGTGGTGCGGGGGCTCGTGTCGGTCGCGGCGGTTGTAGTTGTTCGTACCGCCGTACCGCCGTACCGCCCGGCTGCCCTACAGGCGCAGGAGACCAGCCTCACGATCTACAGCGACGGCCGCGTTCTCGTCAGGCGCACGCTGCCCGTTGCGCTGTCTCGCGGCACGACGACGTTCGCGGCCGACCTCGGCGTGCGCGAAGTCGAAGCGGGCAGCATTACCTCGCTCGATGCCGACGCGCAGCTCAAGTCGGTCCGCGTGTTCGGTGGTGTCGGGCTCGAAGCATCGTTGCGGCGGATGATCGGCCGCGACGTGCTGTTCCGCACCGGTTCCGATTCCGCGCCGCGCTACGTGCATGCCACCCTGCTCTCGATCGAGCCGCCGGCCGTTCGCCTGACGGACGGCTACGTGTTGTATGGGTTCCCCGGCACGCCGGTGTTTCCCGACTCGCTGGTGCAGCTGACACCCCGCTTCGAGATGACGGTCGAGGCCGCGCGCGCGCAGAGCAACCTGCGCCTCGCCTACCTCAGTAACGGATTGGCCTGGGGCGCCTCGTATGCGGTCGTGCTTTCGCGTGGCGGCGAAGGGCAGGCCGCGGTCGCCGGATATGCGCAGATCGTCAATGGCGGCGCCGTGTCGCTCGCGGGCGCGCAGGTGCAGCTGCTCGCGGGTGTGGTGCGCCGCGCGCAGCCGCCGCGGCCGGTCATGGCGATGGCGCGGGAAGCCGCGCAGGGCGATGCGCAGGGCGGCGTCATCGAGGTCCCGTCGGACGAATCGGTGGGCGGGACGCATGTCTACACGCTCCCCGGCACGGTCGACTTCAACCCCGGCGAGACGCGCGTGATTGCGCTCTTCCCGCGCGCCAGTGCCGCCGCGGAGCCCGAGCTGGTCCTGCGGGCGCAGAACTACGGAATCATGAACCAGTGGCCCGATGCGCAGCGCGATCTGCACCCCGAGATCGGCTACCGCATTCGCCGTCCCGCGACGACGCCCTTCGGCGCGACACCGGTCCCGGCCGGCACCGTGCGCGTCTTCGAGCCCGACTCGGCCGGCCGCCCGCAGCTGCTGGGCGAAGTGAACATCGACCACACCCCGGCGGGCCGCGACCTGCGCCTGACGACGGGCACGGCCTTCGACGTCACCGCCACGCGCACCCAGACGGCCTTCGAGCAGGCGCGTAATCAGCGCGAGAGCACCAGCGCGTATCGCGTCGAGCTGCATAACGCCGGCTCGAGCGCCGTGACGGTGCTCGTCACCGACATGTGCCCGGGCCGCTGCGAGGTGCTGTCCAGCAACCTGCCGGCGGAGCAGGGCTCGGCGAACACCATCGGATTCCGCGTCACCGTGCCGGCGGGGGGCGATACCGCCCTCGACTATCGCGTCCGTGCGCGCTGGTAGGTCGTGAAGAGCCTCGCCAGCGGCAACTCGCCGTTCTCGACCTTTGTCCAGACGCTGCCGCGGCTCGCCTCCGTCGTGAAGCGGATGCGGCCCACCTGGCACCTGGATACGCTCGCGCAGCTCGACGCCGCATTTCTGATGCAGCATGGCATCCGCGGCCTCATCTGGGACGTGGACGGCACCCTCACCGGCGACCGGCGAAAGAAGCTCGATCCGCGCGCCGAGCCGGCTTTCCGCGCGCTGCTCGCCATGCGCGGCCTGAAGCACGTGGTGCTCTCCAATGCCGGTGAGGAGCGTTTCGTCGAGTTGGGCTCCATCCTCCCGGAGATCCCGATCCTGCGCGCCTACACCATGAACGGCGAGGTGCTGTATCGCCGCCGTCTTGGCGCGTTCGACTCCTGGACCCCGCAGGAAGTGGAGCGGCGACTGGCGGACGGCGCGGCGGTGATCCGCAAGCCGAGCGATGTGCTGGCGGCGTATGCGGTGAAGGAGCTCGAGGTGGGAAAGCGTGATGCCGTCATGGTCGGTGACCAGTACATGACCGACGTCGCCGGCGCGAACTTCAGCGGCGTGCGCTCGGTCAAGCTGCCCACGCTCGCCCGCGAAACCTTCCGCACCTCGGTGCGCTTTTCGCAGCACCTCGAGCTGGCGATCTATGCGCTCTTCTACGGCCGCGCCGAGGCCGTCCGGTGACCGAGGCGGCGCGCATACTCATGACGCGCCTGCACGACAACGGCATGCGCCAGGTCGCGCGGCTTCGGGTCACCGAAAACCGCAGCGTGCTGGTGTCCTTTTCGAAGAAGCGCATCCTCAGCGTGCACCAGGTCTACGCCGCGGCGCCCGACTGCATCATCCGGGCGATCGTGCGATTCATTTCCTCCGGCTCGACGGCGGTGGTCCGCAAGTCGGCCGAGCGGGACATCCTCGAATACTTCCGCTCGGCGGCGCCCACGACGGCCGTCGCGTCCATCGGGATCCGGCGCGCCGACCGGGCCCATCCCGGCGACGCCGAAGTGGTCGAGAAGCTGGGACTCCTGTTTGACGAGTATAATCAGCGACATTTCAAGGGTGGCCTGCCCGCCGTTCCCATCCGCCTGTCGGGCCGGATGAAGGTGCGGCTCGGACACCTGACGCTGTCCCGCAGCGGCAAGCCTTCGGAGATCACCATCAGCCGCCGCCACCTTGCGGCCCATGGCTGGACCGAGGTCGCGCACACGCTGCTGCACGAGATGGTGCACCTCTGGCAGTGCGCGAACGGCCATGCCGTGGATCACGGGCCCGGCTTCCGCCGCAAGGCGCGGGAGACCGGCGTGACGGCGTCGGCACGCCGCTGGGTGCGGGCCGAAAAGGGCCGGCGGTTCGCGGACAGCGTGGACGAGATGACGGACCTATAGGCGTTACGTTGGGGCGACCCTCGTGGTCGCCCACTCGAGGCGCGCACGAAAACGGGCGACCACAAGGGTCGCCCCAACGAACCAACGAAATCACTAACGGAAGATCGGACCACATGGCGGGGACTTTCGAGGGCGTGGACTTCTACGACATCACTTCTCTTCTCAGCGAAGAGGAGCGCGCGGTGCGCGATACCGTCCGCCAGTGGGTGGACGATCGGCTCATGCCGGTGATCAACGCCGCGTACATCGAGGGGCGATTCCCGAAAGAGCTGGTTCCGGAAATGGCCGAGCTCGGATTTTTCGGCGCCAACCTGCCGGAAGAGTACGGCTGCGCGGGCCTCAACAACGTCGCGTACGGCCTCATCATGCAGGAGCTGGAGCGCGGTGACTCGGGCGTGCGCAGCTTCGCGTCGGTGCAGGGCGCCCTGGTGATGTATCCCATC
>JAYTEN010000252.1:0-27834 GCA_043735145.1 Gemmatimonadota bacterium
CCCGTCATACGCGAACCGCCGGCCGATGGCGAGGCCCGAAGCGCCGCCATCACCGCCGAGGGATCCGGCGCAGAAGCCGCACGTGGTGAACATGCTAGTAGCCTAGTCGCCAAGTCGCCAAGTCGCCAAGTCGCCAAGCTGACGGTCCCGAATGCCGCCTGACGATATTCCGGGAACTTGGCGACTTGGCGACTTGGGGCTAGATGAATCGGGCGATGGCATACCCCGCGATATCCCATGCCGTCTTGCCCCGCACCACCAGGTCCCTGACGATCTCCCCAGTGAGCGGACCCAGCAGGATGCCGTTGCGCCCGTGGCCGGTAGCGTAAATCAGTCCCTCGAGATCCGGGTCGAAGCCGAGGATGGGCAGGCCGTCGGGCGTCATCGGCCGCAGCCCCGACCAGGTACGCGCGAAGGGAACGCCGTCGAGGGCGGGCAGCAGTTTCTTCGCGGCTCCCCGCAGCCGTTCGAGCCCGTCGTCCGTGGTGCCCTTCTCGAAGCCGACATGCTCCATGGTACTGCCCACCAGCGCCTCGCCCCCCCGGGGTACGAGATACCCGTCGTCGCAGTACAGCACCGACTCGCGCTCGCCGTCGGGCCAGGGCATCGCGGCCATCTGGCCGCGCACCGGCTCGACCGGAATGCCCCGGGGCACCCCGGCGATGGTACCTGCCCATGCGCCGGCGGCGAGGACCACGCGATCGGCGGCGTACGAGGTGACCGCACCGCTCACGCCGGTGACCCGGCCGCCCCGCGACATGATCTCGCAGACTTCTTCGTTCACCAGCACGACACCGGCCGCGCTGGCCCCGGCCAGCATCGCGCGGCCCAGGGCGACGCTGTCGACCGAGCCGTCGCGTGGCGCGAGCAGCGCGCCGCGGGCGTTGCCGGCCACACCATGCAGGCGTCGCAGCGCCGGCCCGCTCAGCCATGCCGCGTCGAGCCCGAGCGCCCGCTGTGCGTCGTGCCGCGCCTTGAGCTCTGATTCGCGCGCCTCGTCGAATGCCACGTGGAGGATGCCGCGCGCGGCATGGCCGATGTCGAATCCCTCGGCTGCGAACTCGTCGGCGAGGGTGGAGTAGCGGTCCCGCGCGGCAAGTCCGAGCGGCAGCAGGCCGTCGTCGGCGTGCGCCTCGATCTGCGGGGCGAGCATGCCCGCCGCCGCGGCCGAGGCTTCGCCCCAGGGCGTCCCGCGCTCGAGCACCAGCACCCGGCGCCCCGCCTGGGCCAGCGCCCGCGCCGCCGCGAGGCCCGCGATGCCGGCGCCGATGACCGCGACGTCGAATCGATCAGCCACGCGGCCGCCCGGTTGCCTGAAACCACCCGCCCGCTACTTTCGTAGGGCCTGACACGAAGCAGTCATGGTCCACGGAGGAAGACATGTTGCGGAAGATTCTGGGATTTGCGGCGCTCGCGGTGGTCGCGTACTTCGTGATCAAGCTGGCGTTCAGCCTGTTCGGGGTCGCGATCGGGATCGCCTTCATGTTGCTCAAGCTCGCGCTCATCGGTCTCGTCATCTACTGGGTGCTGAAGCTGGTTGCCCCGTCGACGGCGCGGAAAGTGGATGAGATGATCAAGGGCGAGCGGCCGCTGGCCTGATCACCACCGCCCGACCATGCTGCTGTGCACGTGCCGGATTTTCCATCCGGCACGCTGCTTTTCCAGGACGAACGTGGCATGCGCCCGCTCGGCGAGGTCCGGTGTCCGGCCGGTGAAGCGGTAGGCCACCACGACCCACGCAAAATTCCCCGCGAGCCCGGTGCTCGCCTCTTCCACCACCGCCTGGCCCGGCCCGTTGAGTCCGGCGAGCCGCGGCCGCGTCGTCACCCGCACCCCCGTCATCAGAAAATCCGCGCCGGCGGCGAGCATGGTGTCGGCAGCGGCGCTGCCTTCGGCTTCAGCCGCGACGAACCGGGTGACGGCGCTGCGCGCGTCCCCCGCGACCGCGGCGATGTCGGGCGCCGGTGCTGCCGTGTCGGCGGCGAGGGGCGAGGCCGCTGGCCGTGGGGCCGGCCGCGCGCAGCCCGCCAGGGCGGCGCCCAGCAGCGCGCCACCGGTCCGCCTAACGAATCGCCAGTTCGGCATCCACTCCCCAGACCAGGAGCGGGATCATGATCTCGTGGTGACCGGTGATGGTGTACCCCTTCCCGCCGGCCAGGGTCGGGCGCTCGACCACGTTCATGCGGGGCCGGTAGTGGCGGATCATGTCGAAATCGGCGGCGACAAAGTTCGTCGGCGTGCCGCCGCCCAGGTTGCGCGCGACCGTCAGCGCCTTGAGGAATACCTCGGGCATGATCACCGCGCTGCCGATGTTCAGCACCACGCCGCCCTGGTGCAGCGTCGGCACCGAGGCGGCCAGCCGCCTGAAATCGCGGAAGCTGGTTTCGCCCAGCGCGGCGCCGTCGGCGGCCGGATGCTGGTGGATGATGTCGGTGCCGATGGCCGCATGCACGGTGACCGGCACCTGGTGGCGGCGCGCGCCCAGCAGCACGCTCTCCCGGTCGCCGGCCCGCGTCGGGCGCGAGTCCAGCGCGCGGCCGAGCGCTTCACCCATGCCCCAGCCCTGGTCACGGCCGCGGGCGATGGCGGCGTTCATCTCGTTCCCGGTCTCCTCGGCCATGCCGAAGGTGCCGTCGCCCAGTCCCGCGGCCACGTCCTCGCTCGTCCCGCCCCATGCGCAGAGCTCGAAATCGTGGATCGAGGCGGCGCTGTTCATGGCCAGGTGGGTGATGACGCGGCGCGCCATCAGGTGCACCAGCAGGGGGCCGAGGCCGGTCTTGATGACGTGGCCGCCGATCTGGACGATCACCCCTTTCCCGGCGCGCGCCGCGTCGGCGACGGCGCGAATCACGGCCCGCAGGTCGCGCGCGGCGAGCACGTCGGGCAGGCTGTCCAGGAAGGCGTCGAACGAGCGCGCATCGCCGGGCGCGTCGGCCAGGAGGCCGGGATCCACCTTGTTGGCGCGCATCGCGATGGGGATCGGGCGGACGCGCGAGAGGTCCGCTTCCCGGTAGTCGGTCACGGGCCGGTCGCCACACGACAAGTCGCCAAGTTGCCAGGTCGCCTGGTCGCCAAGTCCCGCAAAGGCTACCTCAGCGTTGGTTGTAGGAGCGAAGACTGATGTCGAGAGTACCGATGGAAAGACTGGTGCGAATGCGCACGGGAATCCGGGCGTCGTCGTCACTGAACCAGATGATCGCGCCACCGCCCTGCGCGAAGAGACCCTTGGTCTTGAACACCGGGCGCACGGCGATGGTGCGAAAATGGCCCGCGGGCACGCCGATGTTCTGCCGCTGCAGGATCTGCAGCGTGACCGGGTTGCGGTCACGGATGAAATAGCGGTCGATGGTGATGGTGCGGCCCATCTCGAACACCAGCGTGCGCGCGTAGAAGAAGAACGAAGCGTCGTCGAGCGGGTCGGGGGGCGTGTCGCCGACCACGGTGTCGCGCACCCACTGCTGGCGCTCCGGGAAGATCTCGAAATGCCGGTAACGCATCCGGCCGTCATCGTCGGTGTCCTGGATGAATCGGCGGGACGCGAGGTCCTGCACGCCGAACCACGACTGGAGTGAATCACGGAGCGTGTAACTCAGCGCCCTCCCGTGAATCACGAACATCACGTGCCATGACGGCACGCCGCGAATGGTGTCGATGCCCACGACGTCGAGCGTCGCGCGTCCCACGGTGAAGAATCCGAACTTGACGTTGTACTCCAGGTGCTCGCCGATGAACCAGGGCGCCGCCGCCTCCTGCGCCGGGGACACCGGGGCGCGATGGTGCTCGTGCTGGCGGGGTCCGGGCGCCGCCAGGGCAGCGATGCTCGTGGCCGCGATCGCGATCAGTGCCCTCATGCGGCGGGGGGTGCCGGCGGCGGCGGAAGCGGCGCGCTCTGGCCCTGCGGTGCGGGTCCCTGTCCCTGGCCGCGCCCCCGGCCGCGCCCGCGGCCCCGCCGGCGCCGGCGCTTCCGGGTACCATCGTTAGGCATCGCGTCGTCAGCCGCCGCCGCCGGCGTGTCGGCCGCATCCGGGGGGGCGTCGCTGACAATCTCCAGCCGGGGAGCCGCAGTGGCCTCGACGGCGGGGCGCCCGTCGGGCGAGGCCGGCTTGCGGTTGCGACCGCCACGGCGCCGGCCGCGGCCGCTCTTGCCGGGCTCGCGCGGTTGCCGCTCGCCGTCAGGCGGCGGCGCGCTTTCGGCAGCCGGCCGCTCGCTGCGCTCGGCCGCGGGCCGTTTCGCGCGATCGGCATGCTCCCCCGCGGGCCGCTGCGCGCGCTCGCTGCCCTGCCGCTGGCCCCGTTCGCCGCGGGGGCCGCGACCGCGGTCGCGGCGCTCGCTGGGGGGTGGCGCATCCGTTTCGGGATGACGCCGCAGCGTGACGTCCGTACGCTCGGCCGGCTCGAGCGGCGCGGTGCCGGGGGCGATTTCAGGCCGGGGCAGTCCCTGTAGTGCTGCTGCCGCGCGCCAGGCGCGCCAGGCTTCGGCGATGGGACGCAGCCGCGAGGGCCGCGCGGCCTCGGTGCGCGCGCCGGCGACGGGGACCGACTCGATGGTGCGGGCGTGCCGCGCGGCCCGCGCGAGCAACTCCACGTCGGCGGCCCACCCCTGATGACCGAGGAACGGCTGGTCGCCGTGCTCGCGCACCAGGCGCTGGAGCGTGCCCACGCGATAACCGCGCATGGTACCCACCAGGTCGTGCGCGCCGGTGAGGCCGAGCTTGCGGCTGGCCAGCGCCGCGAGGGTGCGGCGGGCCAGCGACTCGGCGCGCGAGGCGCCGACTCGCTTGCGCCGGTCGGCGACGACGATGTCGGCGCCCCCCTCCAGCTTCTTGATCAGGTCGAGCACGTCATCCGGCGATTCGCTGAAGTCGGCCTGGAGCGTCACGGCGAGATCTCGCTGCGGCCGGTCGGTGCGCTTCACCGCCTCGCGCACCAGCACCTCGAGACTCCGGGCGTAGCCCTGGCGGTTGCGGTGCGTGAGCAGCGTCAGCGGAAGCGCGCGGGTATAGGGCGCGAGAATCTCATCGGTCGCGTCGGTGGACCCGTCGTTGACGACGATGAGCTGGTATTCCCGGTTGAACGAAGTAAAGAGCTGGCGGACCTTCCATAACAGCAGGCCGACCGTCGGTGCCTCGTTGTGCGCGGGGACAAGGACGTAGATCATGCCTTAAGCTAGTCGCCAGTCGCCCTGTCGCCCAGTCGCCACGGGCTACCGGGGCGCCTGGAGGGCGGCGGCCAGGGTTCTGCGCAACTCGGCCAGCTTGAAGGGCTTATGGAGGAACGGGCGGCCGCTGCGCTGGATGAAGGCCATGGTGTCGTCACGCACCGTGTCGCCGGTCGAGAAGATCACCCGCGCGGCCACGGCGGGATTCCCGGACGCGAGCCGCTCGTAGAATTCGCGCCCCCCGAGCCTCGGCATGCGCACGTCGGTGATGATGACGTCGTGGCGGCCCTGGAGCGCCATGACCAAGGCTTCTTCGCCGTCGCCAGCCGTGTCGACCCGGTGCCCCCACGCCTCGAGCGTCGCCTTCATGTAGTAGAGAATGTGCGGCTCGTCGTCCACCACAAGAATGGTGCCCGCGCGCGCGGCGCGTTCCTCGGGCGCCTCCGCTACCGGCGTGGCGCCGGCGGCGGCGGGCAACTCGATCGTGAAGGTCGCGCCCTGTCCGGGCGCCGAGCGCAGGCGGATGCGCCCGCCGTGCTCCTTGATGATGCCCTGGCAGATGGACAGGCCGAGTCCCGTGCCTTCGCCCTCGGGCTTGGTGGTGAAGAACGGCTCGAAGACGCGGCCCTGGTGTTCCTCCGGAATTCCGGGCCCGTCGTCGGCGATGTCCACCGCAATGCCGCCCAGCCACGCGCGCCCGTGGACCTGCACGGTGCCGGGTTTCCCGCTCGATGCGATCGCCTGCGCGGCGTTGTTGATGATGTTCAGGAAGACCTGCTGCAGCTGGTTGGGACTGCCGTCTACCTCAGGCAGGCCGGGGTCGATGGTCAGGCGCGATTCGACCTTGAGGCCGACCATCTGGTTCTTGAGCAACTGGATGGTCCGCTGGAGTATCGGGCCCACGTCCACCCGGCGCCGATCCTGCTCCTGCCGGCGCGCGAAGGTGAGCAGGTTCTTCACGATGCCCGCCGCGCGCTGCGCCTCGTGCTGGATGACGCGCACCGGCTCCACCAGTGCGGGCGGCGTCTGGTTGGACTCGCCCATGAAATCGGCGAAGCCGAGCACCGACGCGAGCGGATTGTTCAGCTCGTGCGCGACGCCGGCGATGAGCTGGCCGATGGCGGACAGCTTCTCCGACTGGATGAGCTGCTCCTGGAGCCGCTTGGTCTCGGTGACGTCCTCGATGAGCAGCACGCTGGCACCGTCGCCGCCCTCCACCATGTGCGCGCGGATCGCGAAGGTGCGGCGGTCCGTCCGGATCTCGCTGGGTTCGCCCGCGGCGCCTAACGCGCGTCCCACCGGCTCGGCCCACGCCGGCGGCAGCAGGAGGAGCCAGGGGCGCCCGGTGAGCGCGGTGACCGGCGCACCGACCAGGTTGGCGAACGCGCGGTTGGCACGGCGGATGCCGCCGCGGCGGTCGATGATGCACATGGCGGGCCGGATGGCGTCCACCAGCTGTTCCCATTCGTGCTTGCCGCCCGACAGGATCGCCACCAGCCGCGTGTTCTGCAGGGCGATGGCGGTTTGCGCGGCGATCGCCGCGATGATCGCCTCCGATGCGTCGTCAAATGTTCCGGGGTGCTTGTGCCAGACGGCCAGAATTCCCATAGTGTGGCCGGCGGCCGTCACCGGGGTGCCCAATCGGGACGGGTTTTCGTAACGGATGACGCGGCCCGCTTCTTGCACCTCAAGGAGGAACGGATCGTCGTCCTGCGGGAGCGGATCTCCCCGGACGGCGGCGAGCGTAGACGTCCGCGCACTCTCGTCCAGCAGCGCGAAGGCCAGCGCCTGGGGAGCGAAGAGTCGCTCGAGACATTCTATCACGGAGTCGGCGACCGTCTCCTGGCGAATGGCGCCGGTGAGTGCACGACCATAGCGAGTGAGCTCGGCCAGGACGGAGAGAGGGTCAACCATGATCGCTGCATCGGTGCGCGCATCCCTGACGGCCGACGACATGCGGCTCGCCGTCGAGCTGCTGGGGGGAAGCGAATCGGAGCGGGTGCGTCTGTCGCAGAAGGCGATGGACGAGGGCCCCGACGCTCTCTGGGACGATCCCCGTCTTATGGGCGTCCTGCTCGCCAGCCGCGATATCTCCCGCCCGTCGGCCCGCCTCTTCTATTACGCCGTGCTGCGCCGGCTCCTGCTGGAGCTGGACGTGAACGACCGCGCCGTGACCGACTACATCGCGTCGATGGTGCTCACGTTCGGGCGCGGGGACCGCGCGTATCGCATCGGCGAGCATGACGAGAACCAGTATGCCTATCTGGTGGACCTGGTGGAGGAGGCGGGCCGCACCGAAGGCGAGCGGCAGTTCCGGGTGCGCGTACACCTGGGCAACTTCTCGCTGTGGCTGACGGGCATCTTTCCCGACTATATCGCCGCGCGGCGCTCACGCAAGGGCGGGCCGGCGTTGCCCTACTACGAGGCCCTCGGCCGGACCGGGTTTCTCCTGGCCAGCGACCATCGCCTGGCCGGGACCTACGGACTCGGCACCGTGCTCCGCTCGGCGGGCACCAATTTCGGCGTGCTGCGCATGGCGCTGAACCGGATGAGCGACCAGATGATGTTTCCGGGCAGCTGCACGCCCGACCGCGTCCTGCGGCAGGTGGGGGACGAGTTCTTTCGGAGTACCCAGCAGTAACTGGCGACTGATAACTTGCCGGGGCCCACCCCACGCACCAGTTTTCACCCCATGCCAACGTATCCGTACGAGTGTGAGAAGTGCGGCAAGCGTTTTGCCATACAGCGCGCTATCGACGCGCGCGGCCGGCCGGCCTGTCCCCATTGCTCCTCGAAGTCCGTGCGCCAGGTGCTGGGCGCATTCTACGCCAAGACCACCAAGAAAAGCTGATGTTCAAACGCCTCCGTGACGCGCTCGAGCGGGCGCTCGCGGCGGCCACGCCACCCCCCGATCTCGGCGCCATCGCGTCGCAGATGCGGGGCGCCGTGGTCGAGCAGAAGGTCGGGGTGCGCGCCATGCAGGACGATCTCGCCAGGGCGCGCCAGCTGCTCGCGATGCAGCAGGCCGAGCTCGCGACGGCAACCCGCCGGCGCGACCTCGCGCAGAGCATCCAGGACACCGAGACGGTCGACGTCGCGGAGCGCTTCATCACGCGGATACAGGAGCGGGTGGGCGTGCTCGAGAAAAAGATTGCCGCGCAGGCCGACGAGGTCGCGCTCGCGGAGCGCGATCTCGCCGAGATGACGACGCAGCTCTCGGAGGCGGCGAAGAAACATCCGGGCATCCAGTCCGAGCGCTCGACGGAAGCGGCGTGGCAGGAGCTGGGGCAGGGCGGCATGGACCGGCCCGACACCGATCTCGAGGGCGAGATGCTGCGCGGGCGTATGGAGCGCCAGGCGCGGGAAGCCGCGGCTGACGCCAAGCTCGACGAGCTGAAGAAGCGCATGGGACGCGAGTAGTGCGAACCAGTCGCCGTGCGGTGGCGGCGGCCGTGGTGCTCCTGCTCGCAGGGGCGAATCCGGCCGCCGCGCAGCGCATGGTCTGCATCGGCCATCCCATCCGCGAAATCCGGGTGTATCCCCGCCGCGGCGTCAGCGCTCCCTCGGGCGAGCCGCTGGCCGAAGTCGTGGCACCGCTGTTCCGGAAGCTGAGCGACGGCTTGAGCTGGGACACGCGGGCGGTCGCGGTGCGGCGCGAGCTGCGGTTCCAGCCCGGCGACTTGTGCGACCTGCGACTGCTCTCCGAGAGTGAGCGCATCATTCGGTCCCAGCCATACATCCGCTCGGCAGTGATTACCACCGTCCCCGCGCCCGGCGACTCGATCGACGTCGAGGTGACGACGCGCGACGAATGGTCACTCGGCGGCAGCATCCGCGTTGACACCAAGAGCGGCAAGGGCATCAAGGCCGCGCGCCTGACGGAAGAAAACCTTTTCGGTCTCGGTATCTACAGCCAGCTGCGATTCGACTATTACGGCCGCAAGGCCGGCCTGGTGCTCGATCTCGGGCAGCCCGAATTGTTCGGCCACGCCGACGGTGGGCTGGTCGCCGGTAACACGTCGGTGGGCCCCGTAGGTGAGCTGTCACTCCGGCGCAAGTTCGAGAGCGAGTACGACCGCTTCGCGTGGCGCGCGGTGGGCCGATGGCGCAAGGAACCGTTCATCCTGGCGTCGGCGCAATTCGGCACCGTCGTCGTCCCGCAGGTCTCGGCCGGCGCGGACGCCGGCCTGGTGCGCCGCTGGGGGCCGTTCGGCCACCAGTTCCTCTTCGGCCTTACGGTCGGGTACGAGCGCCTCTTCACCACCGACGTGGTGCTGGCGTCGCTGCCGGCCGACGACTCGGCGGCGGCGGCCGCCGTGGTCGGACGGTACGCCGAGCGCCGGCGCGTGTCGCTGAACCTGATCGCGGGCCTGCGCAATATCCGGTTCGTCCCGCGTTCGGGCATCGATGCGGTGAATGCACGGGAGGACGTGCGCGAGGGAGTCGAGCTGCGCGCCGTCGGAGGGGCGGCATTCGGATATGCGCTTGGCCTCCAGGAAGACCGGTTCGCGCTGGTCGATTTCTACCTGGGTGGCGCGGTGGGTGGGCACTCGCTCGCCTTCGTGCGTTCGCGGGCCGAGGGACGCTGGCTGCCCGATGACAGCCAGTGGCAGAACGTCCTCGCGACGACGGATCTCTTCGTCTATACGAGCATCGGGTCCCGCGGGAGCATCGTGCTCGCCGCCCAGGGCGCGGGAGGCTGGCGCACGGCGACGCCGTTCCAGCTGCTGGTCGCCGGCCCCACTGCGTTGCGTGGATTCGGGTATTCGGGGCACCCGGCGGGGCGCCGGGTCGTGATACAGACCGAACAGCGCTACTTTCTGGGCACCTTCCGGGGCTTCGCCGATGTGGGGTCGGCGCTGTTTGTCGATGTCGGCCGCGGCTGGGCCGGGGATGCCGTGTTCGGCGAGAACTCGGCGACGCTGGTCGCCGCTGGTGTGGGCCTCCGGCTCGGCTTCCCCTCGGGTTCGCGGTTCACCACCCGCGTGGACCTCGCCTTCCCGCTGCGCGGCGCGCACGGCGCGGAGCTGCGCTTCACGCTGCGGCAGCAGTTCGGCATCACGCGGGACGAATCTGCCGAGGTCGAGCGCAGCCGGCAGACCATATCCACGCTGGGACTCTTCAACGTTCCACGCAATTGAGCCGGGCGGCCACCGGGGCCGCCCCTACCTGCAGGAGGTCGGGTGAGCGTATCCGAGCGGTGGCAGGAGATCCGGGGCGGCTTCGAGCGCTCCTTCTGGGTCGCCAACACGACCGAGCTCTTCGAGCGGCTGGCGTTCTACGCGCCGAAAGCGGTGCTGACGCTCTACCTCGTCGAGTCGCTCCAGTTCTCGCGCACCGACGCGGGAAAGCTCACCGGCATCTTCGGCTTCGTGGTCTGGTTCCTGCCGATTATCGGCGGGGCGATCGCCGACCGCTTCGGATTCAAGCGCACCCTCGCCACAGCCTACCTGGTGCTGACGGTCGGGTATTTCCTCCTCGGCTCGATCATGGCGGATTTCTTCGCGCCGCTGCGCAATGCCATTCCGATGTACTGGTTCGTCCTCGGCGTGCTGATGGTGCCGGCACTAGGCCCCGGGATCGTGAAGCCGATCGTCGCGGGAACCACGGCGCGGGCGTCGGCCGAGTCGGTGCGGTCGCTGGGCTTCTCGCTCTACTACACCATCGTCAACATCGGCGGCATGCTGGGGCCGCTGATGGCCTACCGGGTGCGCACGACGATAGGCATCGAGAACGTCTTCCGGGTCAGCGCCCTGACCACGCTGGCGATGTTCTTCGTCACCCTTTTCTTCTATCAGGAGCCGACGCGGGGCGCTGCCGAAAAGCAGACGATCGGGCAGTCGCTGCGGAAGATGGCCGTAGTCTTCGGCAACGTCCGCTTCATGAGCTTCCTGGTCATCTTCTCGGGCTTCTACATCGTCTTCTGGCAGCAGTGGGTCGCGATGCCGCTCTTTCTGGCCGACGTCAATCCGTCGGCGAATGCCGACCTGCTGCTCAGCGTCGATCCCGCGACCGTCGTGCTGCTCACGGTGCCGGTCGGGATCCTGCTGCGCAAGGCGCCCGCCTTTCCGACCATCATCATGGGCGTGCTCATCGCGTCGCTGAGCTGGCTCATCCTGACGACGGGCGGCAGCACGACGCACGTGATCCTCACCCTCTTCGTCCTCGCGATGGGGGAGCTCATCCTGTCGCCCAAGTACTACGACTACGTGTCGCGCCTCGCCCCAGCGGGGCAGACGGCGATGTTCATGGGCTTCTCGTTCATGCCGGTAGCGGTGGGGGATCTCGTCGGCAGCCCCCTCGGCGGCTGGCTGGCGCAGCACTATGGCCAGGAGCTGCACACGCCGTACCGGATGTGGTTCGTGGTGACGGCGGTGGGACTTGCGACCGTGGCGCTGCTGCTCCTCTACCATCGGTTCGTCACGCCGCAGAGCTCGCCCGTAGCCGGCACGCCCGAGTGAACCGACGCGCGGCGGGAGTATGCGTCCGCGCGCTGGTCCCTGGGTCTGACCCTAACGCCGCGGGAGCCGCCCCTTGCGGCAACTGGTAACCAGGCACATTGTAAACGTGACCCCCATCACGTTCGGCAAATCCCGTTCGCAAGGCACTCGTACCACTCTATGAGGGACCTACCATGCGTCTACGCCTGGCATCCGTTCTGCTTCTCGCCGTCGCCGCTGGTTGCGCGCCGGATCGCGCCACCGCGCCCCTGCCCGCCCCCAATTACGCGTCGGTCACCGCCGACGCCAGGACCTACATCGTGCTGGGTTCGGGCAATGCGCTGCCCGCCGGGCTCGCGGCGCAGGTCACCGCCGCTGGCGGCTCGCTGACCGCGTCGATGGGCGGCATCGGCGTCGCCGTCGCGACGTCCAGCGACCCGGCCTTTGCCGGCAATCTCGCCAGGTCGCAAGGCGTCCAGGCTGTCGCCGAGGATGTGGTGCTGGATTTCGCCCAGCCGACGGCATCGGGTGAAGAAGTCGCCGATGTCGCCACCGCCGATGCCGGCCAGGCGGCCAGCGTGGGCGCCGTCGAGACCTTCCGCGCCCTCCAGTGGGCGCCCGATGCGGTCAACGCGCCGGCCGCGTGGAATGCCGGCTACCAGGGCGCCGGTGCGCGTGTCGCCATCATCGACGGCGGTATCCGCAATACCCACATCGACATCGCGCCGAATCTCGACGTCGCGCACTCGGCGTCGTTCGTGCCGGGCCAGCCCTACAACTTCGACCAGCGGCGCAACTCGCTCGGCCAGTGCGTCCTCAACGACACTTTCTGGCACGGCACGCATGTGGCCGGCATTGTGGCCGCGCCGGCCAACAACATCGGTACCGTCGGCATCGCGCCCCGGGCGACGATCATCGGCGTGAAGGCGCTGCACTGCGGCAGCGGTTCGTTTTCGGCGATTATCCAGGGCATCTACTACGCCGCCACCCCGATCGCCGAGGGCGGCGCCGGGGCCAACATCATCAACATGAGTCTCGGGGCGCAGATCGACGGGCGGGGCACGGGTGTGGCGCACCTGCTGAATGCGCTCAGCCGCTCCACGTCCTACGCCAACCAGCGCGGCGTGATGGTGATCGCGGCGGCGGGTAACAGCGCCGTCGACCTCGACCATACGGGCAACACGGTCTTTGTGCCCGCCCAGTCGGTGGGCGTCATCGCCGTCTCGGCGACCGGGCCGCTGGGCTTCGGCCTCGGCGCGACCAACTATGACCGCCCGGCGTCGTACACGAACTTCGGCCAGTCGGCGATCTCGCTGGCAGGTCCGGGCGGCGACTTCGCCCTGCCGGGCAACCAGGTGTGCTCCAAGCCGCGCTTCCCGTCGGGCAGCGTGGTGCAGTTCTGCTGGGTCCTGGACATGGTGATGGCGCCCTGCCGCGGTTCCGGCGCGAGCATCTCGTCGTACTGCTGGGCCGCCGGCACGTCGATGGCGTCACCCGCCGTCGCCGGCGTCGCGGCACTCATCGTGGGCAAGTATGGTCCGATGCAGCCCGCGCAGGTGGAGGCGATTCTGCGCCAGTCGGCCGACGACCTCGGCAAGCCAGGCAATGACGACTACTACGGACGAGGACGAGTGAACGCCGGTCGCGCGGTGATGTAAGGGTCGCGATCGTTTTCGTTTTGCCGACGGGTCCGCGCGAGCGGGCCCGTTGGTGTTAGTGGGGAAGTGGGGAAGTATGAGCGGCTGGATTTCAGGGTTGGAGGAGCTCGGGAGTCGACTCCGCGTAGTGACAGGCTGCGACCTGTGGCCCGACGGCACGCAGCTCGGGGCGTTCGGCGGCGCAGCGCGCGTCCTTGCGGGGATGCGGGCATCGCGGATGGAAGGGGCATCCAGGCGGCGGATTGACGGCGGAGGGTGGTTCGCCGTCGAGGACGATGCGCGCGCGCCGGCTGGCGGGATCCGGAACCGGCACCGCCGACAGCAGCGCCGCGGTGTACGGATGGCGGGGCGCCGAGAAGATGGCGTCGGCGAACCCTTCCTCGACGATCCGGCCGAGGTACATAACGGCCACGCGGGGCGCGATGTGGCGTACGACCGCCAGATCGTGGCTGATGAACAGGTACGAGAGGCCACGCCGTTGCTGGAGGTCAGCCAGGAGGTTCAGGACCTGCGCCTGCACGCTGACGTCCAGTGATGAGACCGGCTCGTCACAGACGATGAGTTCGGGCTCGACGGCCAGCGCGCGCGCGATGCCAATGCGCTGGCGCTGTCCGCCGGAAAAAGCGTGCGGGTACAGACGCGCAGCGCTCGCGGGGAGCCCGACTTCATCGAGCAGTGCGGCGACGCGCCGGTCTGCTTCGGCGCCTTCGGCCAGGCGGTGGATCTCGATTCCCTCGCGGATCGCGGTGCCCACGCGCATGCGAGGGTTGAGCGACGAGTACGGATCCTGGAAGACGATCTGCATCCGCCGGCGCAGCGCGCGCATCGGTCCGGCCGGGAGCGCGAGCACGTCCTGTCCGTCGAAGCGGAGGCTCCCGCTGGTCGGCTCGATGAGCCGCAGCACCGCGCGCGCGAGGGTGGTCTTGCCGCATCCCGATTCACCCACCAGGCCGAGCGTCTCGCCCCTGCCGATGGCGAACGTCACGCCGTTGACGGCGTGCACCGTCTCGGCGCGGCCAAGGAGCCCCTGCCGTCGGGTGAACTGGACGGTGAGGCCCTGGACGTCCAGCAAGGGGACGGGGGGACGGGGGGACGGGGGGACGGGGCTCATGTCGGGTTTCCCGTCCCGCTGCCCCCGCGTCCCCCCATCCCCCGCTTTGCGGGTTCCAGCACCAGCCAGCACCGCGCACGTTGTCCCGGGCCGGCCTCGAGCAGCGGCGGCATCTCGGTCCGGCATTTGTCCCACGCGTACGGACACCGCGGGTGAAAGCGGCAGCCCGCGGGCCAGGCCGTGGCGGGCGGAACCTGTCCCGGAATCTGCGCCAGGCGCTCACGGCGGTCGTCCAGCCGCGGGATCGCGGCCAGGAGCCCTTCGGTGTAGGGATGCGCGGGGCGCGTGAACAGCGTATCGTTAGGCGCTTCCTCGACGATCTGGCCGGCGTACATCACGTAGACACGGCGCGCGCGCTCGGCCACGATGCCGAGGTTGTGCGTGATCAGCAGGACCGCCATGCCGTTGCCCTGCTGCAACGCCTCGATCAGCGCGAGAATCTCGGCCTGGATCGTGACGTCGAGCGCCGTCGTCGGCTCATCCGCGATCAGCAACGCCGGCCGGTTGACCAGCGCCATCGCGATCAGCACGCGCTGGCGCATGCCGCCGGAGAGCTGGTGCGGATAGCCGCGGGCACGGGCGTCGGGATCGCCGATCCCGACGCGCCGCAGCATGTCCACGGCGCGGTCCCAGGCCTCGCGGCCGCTCACCTTGTGGTGCGCGGTGACCGCCTCGGCGATCTGCGCGCCGATGGTCAACACCGGGTTGAGCGCGGTGGCGGGCTCCTGGAAGACGATCGCAATGCGGTTGCCGCGCACGTCCCGCAGCGCGCGGCCTTCGAGCGCCATGATGTCGCGCCCGTCGAGTCGGATCGCGCTCGCCTGGTCGATGGCGTCGGCGGGCTCGACCAGCCGCAGCACCGCCAGCGACGTCACGCTCTTGCCGCAGCCCGATTCGCCGACCAGGCCGACGGTTTCGCCGGCGCGCACGTCAAGGTCGATGCCGTCCACGGCGCGCGCCGGCCCGTCCGCGGTCGGGAAGGTCACGCGCAGGCCGCGGATCTCCAGGAGAGCGGGATTGGGGGATGGTGGGATCGGGGGCTGGGTCACGGTACCGCGCGCCGATGTTTCCCATCCCGCCATCCCGCTATCCCGCCATCCCGCTTCGGGTCCAGCGCATCCCTCAATCCATCCCCCACCAGGTTGAACGCGACGACGGTCAGCGTCAGCGCTGCGCCGGGCGCGATCGTGACCCAGGGCGCGGAGAAGAAGAGGGCGCGGCCTTCGAGGATCATGTTTCCCCAGGATGGCGTGGGCGGTCCGATCCCCAGGCCCAGGAACGAGAGGCCCGCCTCGAGCAGGATGATGTTTCCGATGTCGATCGTCGCGCTCACTATGATGGTCGACGCGACGTGCGGCAAGAGGTGTCGCACCAGCCGACGCCTGCCACCGCCCAGGGCCAGCGTCGCGGCGGCCCACGGCTCGGCCAGCACCCGGCGCACATCGGCGCGCACCAGGCGGCTCGTTCCGAACCACCCCGTGAGTGCGATCAGCAGGATGATGGCGCCGAGGGGCGCGCCTTCCCAGAGCGCCAGCGCGGCGAGCAGGATGAACACCCGCGGCAGCGCGAGCGCGACGTCCACCATCCGCATGAGCAGGGCGTCGAGCGCCGGCCCACCGAGGCCCGCGGCGATGCCCACCAGGCTGCCGATCAGCACCGACAGGAGCGCCGAACCGATGCCCACCGCAAGCGAGATACGCGCGCCGTAGAGGAGCCGCGAGAACACGTCGCGGCTGAAGCCGTCGGTGCCGAGCAGGTGCGCGGCCGACGGCGGTGCGGCGCGCAGCCCGACGGGGTCGGGCATGGCGAGCGGGTCGTTCGACGTGATCAGCGGCGCCAGCACTGCCGCAGCGATCACCGCCGCCGCGATAGCCGCGCCCAGCATCATCGACGGCCGCATGTTCATGCGGAGATGCGCGGATCGAGGGCGCGTACCGCGAGGTCGGCGGCGAGGTTGCCGAGGGCGACGAGCACTCCCGACGCGATCGCCGCGGCGAGAATCACGTTGTAGTCGCGGGCCGCGATCGCTTCCTGGGTCAGCCGGCCCATGCCGGGCCACGCGAAGACAGTCTCGACCAGCACCGACCCCGCCAGCAGCGCGGGGACGGACATCCCTGCCAGCACGATCGCGGGCGCGAGGGCGGTGCGCAGCGCGTGGCGCAGCAGGACAACGCGCTCGCTGGCGCCGCGGGCGCGGGCGGCGCGGACGAAACCGCTGCCCATCGCGTCCACCAGCGCGCCGCGCTGGAAGCGGGCGATCTCCGCCGTCTGCACCAGCGCGAGGGTGATCGCCGGAAGGACCAGGTGACGGCCGATGTCGGCCATGCGGCCCATCAGCCCCATCCGCGCGTGCTCGACGGCGGTGGTCATCCCGCCCGCGGGCACCCACCCCAGCCACTGCGCACCGATCACCAGCAGGATCAAGCCCAGCCAGAAGACCGGCATGGAGTGGAACGTCAGCGTCACGCCGCCGAGCAGCGCGTCGGTCCAGGTGCCGGCGCGGCGTGCCTGGACCACTGCGATCGCGAGTCCCGCGGCAAAGGCGAGCAGCAGCGACGTGCCGGCGAGCAGGGCGGTGCGCGGGAGGCGCTCGCGCAGAATGTCGAGGACCGGCCGGCGCATGACGAAGGAATCGCCGAGATTGCCCCGCATCGTATTGGCGACATACATGCCGTACTGTACCGGCATGGTTCGATCAAGACCGAACTGTGCCCGCACGGTGGCGCTGCGCGCGGGGTCGGCGCGAAAGCGCTCGGCGTCGCCGAGCATCGGCTCGCCGGGCGCGAGGTGCGCCAGGCCGAAGGTGATGGTGACGACGAGGAGTACGGTCAGCAGGGCGGCGCCGAGGCGACGGATCGCGAAGCGCGCCACGCGGCTAGCGGTCGCGCGGCAGGTGCCGGTCCGGGGCGACGCGCCAGGCCGCCACGGTGGCGAGCCAGCTGTCAGGGCGGATGGAAACGTCCTCGAAGCGGGTGTGTATGGCGGCGTTGTTGCGCGGCGAGTAGAGAAAGACGGCGGGGACGTCGTCGTTGAGCTGCTCCAGCACGGCGCGCCACAGCGGCTGCGCTGCGGCGCGCGTCCCGGCGCGGCTCGCGATGGCGAGCAGCGAATCGAACCCGGCGCTCTGATAGTGGCCCTCGTTGTCGCCATCCACCGACGCACTGCCCCAGAACTGGACCAGGTTGGCGGGGCTGGGGTCGAGGGTGCGCGAGAACATCGCCGCGTCGTAGTTGCCGGTGTGCACGCGCTGGCTGAAGACGCCGATCTCCAGCGGCTGGATGCGCACCGACACGCCGATCAGGCGCAGCTGATTCTGGATGTGCACAGCCGCTTCCTGCCGGATGCGGCTCGTCGTGGGCGTGATGAGCGTGAACGCCAGTGGCCGGCCGGCGCGCCGGCGCACGCTGTCGGCGCCGCGTCGCCAGCCGATGCGGTCCAGCATGCGGCCCGCCTCGGCGGTGTCGAACGCGAGCTGCCGGATGGGACCGTCGGCGATCCACTGCATCCGCGACGCCGCCCCGACCGGGACATCGCCGTAGTCGCCGAAGATCGCGCGCACCACGGTGGCGCGGTCGATGGCCATCGCCAGCGCGCGCCGCAGGTCCCGCTCCGCGAACAGCGGGCGGCGCAGGTTGAAGAGCATCCCGCCCAGGAACGGCGAGGGGTAGGGTACCAGCCTGAGATCAGCGGCCTTCTTCACCCGCGCGATTTCGTCGGGCAGCGGAATGAATTCCATCGCGTCCGCGTCGCCCGCGAGCAGAGCCGTCACGGCGGCGGGCACGTCGGGGACGGTGCGCCAGACGATGCGCGACAGGTGCGGGCGGCCGAGGAACCACGACGTATCGGCCTCCACCACGATCTCGGAGCCGGCCTCCCAGCTGCGGAAGCGGAACGGCCCGGCGCCCACCGGGTCCCGCGCGAACGACGACGTCGCGAGGCGATCGTCGGGAATGCTGTCGAGCAGGTGCTTCGGCATCAGCCGCAGGTGGTACGTCGCATCGTAGAGCTGCTCCGGATACCAGCGGCGGAACGCGAACGCGACGGTGAGTGAATCGACGCGGGTGACGGCGGCGATGGGTTCGAGATTCACCCGGAACGGCGATGCGGTCAGCGGGTCGCGATAGACGCCGAAGGTGTAGACGACGTCGTCGGCGGTGATGGGCGTGCCGTCCTGCCAGCGCGCGCGGGGGTCCAGGTGGAAGACGATGGTGGTGGAATCGCGGTGCGTCCAGGAGCGCGCCACCACGGGCGCGAAGCCGGAGTCGTCCACCGTGTTGAGGCCGAGCTTGAGGTCGGCGAGGCGGGGGAAGATCCGTTCGGTGACGTGCGCCGCGAGCTGAGTCCCGGCGACCGGCGGGAGCAGGACGTCGGCGTCGCCGGGAACGACGATGATGAGGGTGCCGCCATCGGTGCCTGCCGGCGCGCGTGGCGCCCGCTCGGGGCCGCAGGCCGCGAGCAGCAACGTCAGCGAGAGGACCAGCGCGCGGCGCACGGCCGCCAATCTAGGAAACGGCATCAGCGCCGCCAAGTCCACGTTTCGTCGGCGTAGCGCGCGGCGTGCTCGCCGGCTCGGCGCCGCAGCGCGGCGGGCGCGGTGCCGGCGCCCGCGACGCCCCACCGTGACGCCGCCGTGCGCGCCACTGCCTCGCTCACCGTATCAAAGGTGGCGAGGCCGGGATCGGTGATTTCGTCGAGCCCCGATGCCGACGGGGGATCGGCGGCTCCCACGGTGAGCCGGGCGATCACGTCCTGCTCGGCCGACAGCAGGATCGATCCGTGCTGGAGAAAGGCGCCGCCCGAGCGCACCTGCGCGCTGCCCACGACTTTCTTCCCGCCGGGTGTCATGATCTCGCCGCCGGCCGCGCTCGCGAAACAGGCGCCGGTGCCGACGCCCGCCGCGGGCCGGTCCCCCGCGAGTGTCACCGCCGCGCCCAGCAAGCGCAGCGCATCGGCCAGCATCGCGTGAATCGCGAGGTAGGTCTCACGCAATCCACCGAAGGTCGCGGACGGCGCGGCCACGGCGTAGGTCACCTCGCGGTGATGCCAGACCGCGCGGCCGCCGGTCGGCCGGCGCACCGTCGGAATCCCGCGCGCGGCGATCGCGCCGCGATCGTAGCGCCGCAGCGCCGGCTCGTTGCGGCCGAACGAAATCGTCCCGGGATCCCACGCGTACAGGCGCAGCGCGCGCAGCCCATCGTCCTCCGCGGCCTGAAGCAGAGCCGCGTCGAATGCCATGTTCCAGGCACCCGACGCGGGGGGGTCGATCAGCAGGAGCCAGCTCACGAAACGATCGTTCGGCTTTGCTCTCGCATGAACTGCTGCACGTAATAGAGGCTGCCGGCCGACTTGCCGGTGGAGCCGCTCCCCTTCCAGCCGCCGAAGGGCTGGTGGCCGGGCCAGGCGCCCGTCGTGGCGCCCTGCGGCCGGTTGGCATAACAGACACCCGCCTCGATGTGCTCGAAGAACCAGCCGGCTTCCTTCTTTGACCCGTAGAAGCCGGCGGTGAGGCCGTAGTCCACGTCGTTGGCGTGCTGCATCGCTTCGTCGAGCGAATCCACACCGCCCACCATCGTGATGGGAAGGAACATCTCGTGCTTCCAGAGCCGGTGGCCGTAGGGCACGTCGCTCGCGAGCGTCGGCGCGCAGAAGCTGCCGCTGGCAAGCTCGCCTTCGGTGAGCCGCTTGCCGCCGAAGAGGATCTTCCCGGCGCCCCGGAGTTCATCGACGAAGCCTTCGTAGTCCTTCGCGGCCTTGTCGTTGATCACCGGCCCGAGATAGGTCTCGCGCTTCGTCGGGTCGCCGATGACGGCCTTCTCGATCAGCGCGACCAGCTTCTTCTCGAAGCGCTCCTTCACCGGCTTCTCGACGTACACCCGCGAGGCCGCCGAGCACTTCTGTCCCTGGAGGCCGAAGGCCGAGCGGAAGACGCCCAGCGCGGCGATGTCGAGGTCGGCCTTCCTCGAGATGATGACCGGATTCTTGCCGCCCATTTCGGCGATGCAGGGCCGCGGCGACTTGCCGGCGGCATAAGTGCGGTAGATCTGCATGCCCACATCGTAGGATCCCGTGAACGTCATGCCGTCGATGCCGGTACTGTCCTGCATCTCCTGGCCGACCGACGAGCCGGGCCCCGTGATGTAGTTGAACACGCCCGCCGGGAGCCCGGCGTCGATGAAGCACTTCGCGAGCAGGTACCCCGTCCACGCGGTGTCGCTCGCCGGCTTGAAGACCACGGTGTTACCCGCGACCAGCGCGCCTCCCGCCGGTCCGCCCGAGAGTGCGACCGGGAAGTTGAACGGCGCGATTACGGCCCAGACGCCGTACGGGCGCAGGACGCTGCGGTTGTGCGCGGTGTAGCCCTTGAGCGGATCGTTGCGCAGCTTCTGGTCGAATCCGCGGTGCTGCTCGACCTGGTCACAGTAGTAGTAGATGAGATCCGCGGTTTCCTGGACGTCGGCGAGTGCCTCCATCCGGTTTTTTCCGACTTCGAGCGCGTCGGCGGCGGCAAACTCGTAGACGCGCTTCTCGATCATGGCCGCGGCCCGGCGCAGGTACGCGACGCGCTTCTGCCAGCTCAGCGCACTCCACGCCGGAAAGGCGGCGCGCGCGGCGGCGATCGCGTCTTTCGTGTCCTGTCGGCTTCCCTTCTGGAAGGTGCCGAGCAGCCAGTCTCGGTTGATGGGACTGCGATCCTCGAACTTATCGCCGAGGAAGCGCTCCTTCCCGCCGATCAGCATCGGGTAGTCCCGGCCGAGGCCGACCTTCACCTTCGCCAGCGCGCGTTCGAAGCTGCGATGCAGCGCCTCGGGGGGGTCGAACATCGTGGCATAGGTCAGGCGGAACGGGGCGGGCTGCTTCGCGGCGCGGGCTGGAGCGCTGCGCTTCGCCGGGTGCCGGGTCGTTTTCTTCGTTGTGGTCTTCGCCATAGGCCAGAAGCTTACTCACCGCGCGCTGGCCCAATCAAGGTTGCCTGCCTATTGTTGGGGCGCCAATGAGTCCCTTCCAAGCCCGCCTGCAGGAAGCCCTCGGCACCGCGTACCAGATCGAGCGCGAGCTCCCCCTGGGCGGCCTGGGGCGCCTCTTCCTTGCGACCGAGATCGCGTCGGGCCGCCAGGTGTCGGTCCAGGCGCTCCCCCCGGACCTCGCGGCGCGCGTGGACCTGGGCCGGTTTCGGGCGGCAGTGGACCGGGTATCGCGGCTCAAGCACCCGGGCATTCTTCCGCTTATCGCCGCGAACACGCGGGACGGTGTGGTCTTCTGCGTGTGGCCGCATCCGAGCGGGGAGTCGCTGCGCTATCGCCTGATCCGGGACGGCGGGCTCGGCACCGACGAGACGCTCCAGGTGCTGCACGATGTCGCCGACGCGCTCGCCTACGGCCACGCCGAGAACGTGTATCACGGCGATCTGCGTCCCGACAACATCTATCTCGAAAACGGCCGGGCCTTCGTCGCCGAGTTCGGCATCCGCACCGCGCTGAATGCGGCGCTCGGCAGCGAGGGCGGCATGGATGCGCGGGCCGACGTGCACGCGCTGGCCGTCGCCGGCCAGCAGATGGCTGCCGGCCGCAGCGGCGCGACCGGGACGGTCATCGCGCGGGCGTTGTCGATCGATCCCGGCGAGCAGTTTGCCGACGCCGCGGCCTTCCGCGACGCCCTCGGTGTGCCGCCGTCGGCGATGCGCCGCCGCCGCCACTGGCGGCTGGGGGTCGCCGCCGCCATCGCGGTCGTGCTCGGCGTGATACTCGTAAGGCAGACGCGCCAGGACAGCACGCTCGATCCCGATCTCATCGCAGTGGTGCCCTTCGACGTGCTCGACGCCGGGCAGGCGGTGTGGCGCGAGGGCATGGTGACGGTGCTCAGCGCCAATCTCGACGGCGCCGGCCCGCTGCACACGGTATCGCCCTCGGTGGTGATCCGGCGATGGGGCGGCGGGAACGCCGATGCACCGAGCGCGGCGGCGCTGGCGCGGCGCACCGGCGCCCGTCTCGCGCTGTATGGCCGCCTGGTTCGCGCGGGGGGCGACTCCATGCGCGTCACCGCCACCCTGGTGGACGCCGAGGCCGGCGCCGCGATCGCGGAAATCCGGCTCGCTGATTCGCGCCTCGACCGTCTCGCCGATTCGCTCACCGTCGGCGTGCTGCGCGAACTCGGCCGCACCCGCGCGATCGGCGCGGTGCGCACGGCCTCGCTCGGCACCGGCTCGATGGCGGCGCTGAAGGCGTTCCTGGTGGGGGAGCAGCATTACCGGCGCAGCGAGTGGGATTCGGCGCTGGCGAATTACCAGCACGCCATCGAGGTGGACTCCACCTTCGCGCTGGCGCTGTATCGCGCCGGCCTTGTTCTGGGCTGGCAGAGCAACAGCAGCGACTCGCTGTCCAACGACTATCTGCTCCGCGCGGGCAGCCACAATCGCGGGCTGCCGCCGCGGGATTCGCTGCTGGTCCTGTCGGAATCGCTGAGCGCCGCGCTCGACGACGATCTCGACCCGCGTTACTGGAGCAGCACGCGCCGCGTCTATGCGGTGACCGAACAGCTCGTGCATCGCTACCCGCGCGATCCCGAGGGCTGGTACGAGCACGGCGACGTGCGCTATCACTACCCGGCGTTCTCGTCGCTCCGGGAAATGCGCGAATCGTTCGACCACGCCATCACCCTCGACACCGCGTACGCGCCCGCCTACCTGCACCAGATCGAGATCGCGCTCCGGCTGGGTGACCGGCCCGCCGCCACCCGGTACCTGCGGCGCTACCTGGCGCTGCGGCCCAAGGATGTCGAGGCCGACGGTGTGCACCTCGCCGGCCTGCTGCTGGATCCGGCAACGGCCCGCTCGGCGCAGGTGCGGTCCATACTCGACACCGCATCGGCCGACCTGCTGGTTTCCGCGGACCAGTATTTCCGGGGATGGGCGGATACCAGCGAGGTGAGCATCCTGCTGGCGCGCGAGCTCAATCCGGGGCGGCGGTCATCGACGGAGCAGTATCGCGATCCCGCGTTGCTGCGCCGGCGGCTGGCGTCGGCACTGGCGTACCACGGTCACCTGCACGATGCCGCGGCCCTGGGGAGCGTGGGCGCCTATGCCGCGGCCGCGTGGGCCGGCGGCGTCGGCCGCGACAGCGTGGCCACCGCGATGGCGCGGTCGCTGAAGGACGATGACCTCTATCCCGCCTCCCTCGCGGTGCGGCTGGCGCCCTGGTGGGGCAGCACGCGCGACACTGCGTCGCTCCACGAGCTGGCGCGGCGCGCCGACTCGCTCGCGCGCGGGGCACACCCGCTGCGGCGTGCCTTCGGCCGCCACGTCGCCGATGCCGCCCGCGCCTTCGCGATGCTGGCGCGGCGCGACTCGATGGGCGCCATCCGGGGCCTGATGGCGCTCCCCGACACGGCGTGCACCCGGTGCGTCCTCTACACCATCACCCTCGCGGAACTGCTGAATGGAAAGGAGATGGACGCCCAGGCGGCCCGCGTGCTGGCCCGGGATGCGCCGGGGTGGGATTCTCCGACCAACGGTTTCTGGGAGCTGTACCGCGCGCGCCTCGCGACGCGGCGCGGCGACCGGCGCGCGGCGGTGGCGTCCTACCGGTTCGTGCACGACGTCTGGCTGCATGGCGATTCCATTCTCCAGCCGTACGTCCGCGAGGCGCACGAGGCCCTGGTCCGGGCGAACGAGCGCGACTGATGCCGAAACTCACCTGGCTGGGGCATGCCTGTTTTCTCGTCGAGCTCGACGGCGCTCGCGTCATCATCGACCCGTTTCTCACCGGCAATCCGAAGGCGCCCATCGCCTCGGACGCGGTGCCGCCGCTCGATGCGATCCTGGTGACCCACGGACACGGCGACCACCTCGGCGACGCCATCCCGCTCGCACAATCGCACCGGGCGACCCTCGTCGCGCCGTACGAGCTGGCGCGATTCTGCATCGAGCAGGGCGCGCCGAACGTGCACCCGATGCACATCGGCGGCGGGCACGACTTTCCGTTCGGGCACGTGAAGCTGGTGTCGGCGATCCACGGCGGCATGGTGGACGGCGACGAAACGGGACGCTTCACCACGCACCCCTGCGGCTTCGTGCTGACGATGGGCGGCACGCGGATCTATCACACCGGCGACACCGCGCTCACGCTCGACATGCAGCTGCTCGAGGGCCGGGTGGACGCGATGTGCGTGGCGATCGGGGACAACTACACCATGGGTCCGGAAGACGCGGCGCGCGCGGTGGGATTCGTGAAGCCGAAGACCGCGATCCCCATGCACTACGGCACGTTCCCGGTGATCGACGTGGATCCGCAGCGGTTCGTGGATGCGGTGGGGGGGGGCGCTCGGGTGGAGGTGCTGGAGCCAGGGGCTTCCCTCGATCTCTAGCAAGTCAAGTCGCCTAGTCGCCTAGTCGCCTAGTCGCCAAGTCGCCAAGTCGACCGCGCGTTCGGCGCCCAGCCGCGCATCCTCGAACTGCTGGCGCGCGACGTGGACTTCGGAGCGGTTCGCGGAGACTGAGGATTCGGCCCGCACCAGGCGGCTGGTACCGATATCGCGATTACCTGGACCTGCGCCGCGACGCGGAGCCCTCATACCAGCCGCAGCGTGACAGCGTGCAGGCGGAATTGGATCGATTGCTGCCGCGAACGCGTCCGGTCCCGTGACGGGAACGGGCGGACACAAGGTCCGCCCCTACCAGATTCCCAAAATCAGCAGCAGAAGCCCGGCGCCCGACGCCGCGAGGTAGGAGAGCGCGCACCGGCGGTCGGGCGTCCATTGCCGATGCGCGCGCCAGGCGGTGTACGGAATTGAAATCGCCCCCAGGGTCAGCAGCGTCCGGTGCGCGATGTGCTGGTCCGGTAGCCGCGGCAGTGCGATGACGAGGGTCGCTGCCGACATCAGCAATCCGGTCGCGCCCAGCAGGGCGATGCGATTCGAAGGATGCCGCAGCAAGAGCGGTCCCCAGCCGAATGCCGGTATCACACCCATCCGATACGCCAACGCGACGCACAGCAGCGCGCTGCTGGCGGCTTGCGCCGGGGCGTGATCGATCAGCGCCAATCCCAGGACCAGGCAGCCCGATGACGCGGTCCATGCGCCCAGCAGCCGCACGCTGGGGCGCGCGCCGTTCGGGTGGCGGGTCAGCAGCGCTGTCAGCCAGCCGTACAGCTCGAGAGGATAGAGGAGAGAGGAGAGTGAACCCGTTGCCGCGCCGGCGCCCGGCGCCGCAAGCAGCGCGGCGCCGAGCATCGCGCCGAATGCGACGCCGATGCCGGGAATGGTGCGCCACGACGTGAACAGCGCGGCGCCCAGGCCGAAAAACAAAGCCGGCGACACGGGTGTGCCGCCGGCGATCAGCAGGAGCATGATGGCGATGCCGAGCGCGGCCGCACCGGCCAGGCGCGCGGTCATCGGGTCAGGACATCAGACTTTTTCTGCGTACGCCTCGATGGGCGGGCAGGTGCAGACCAGGTTGCGGTCGCCGTAGGCGTCGTCGATGCGCGAGACCGGCGGCCAGATCTTGTGCTCCCGCGTCGAGGCCGTCGGGAAGGCCGCGCGCTCGCGTGAGTAGGGCCGGTGCCATTCGTCGGCCAGCAGGTCGGCGAGCGGATGCGGCGCGTTGGCCAGCAGGTTGTCGTGCTGGTCGGCCTCGCCGCGCTCGATCTCGGTGATCTCGCCGCGGATGGCGATGAGAGCGTCGATGAAGCGGTCGAGCTCCTCCTTCGACTCGCTCTCCGTCGGCTCGACCATGAGCGTGCCGGCGACCGGGAAGCTCACCGTGGGCGGATGAAAACCGTAGTCGATCAGCCGCTTCGCGATGTCGGTGACCTCGACGCCCGCCGACTGCTTGAAGGGCCGCGTGTCCAGGATGCACTCGTGCGCCACCAGCCCCTTGGCGTTCGCGTACAGCGTGGGGACATACGGCGCGAGCCGCTTGGCGATGTAGTTGGCGCTGAGGATCGCGATCTTGGTCGCGTGGGCGAGGCCTTCGGGTCCCATCATCTGGATGTAGGCCCATGAAATCGGCAGGATGCTCGCGCTGCCCCACGGCGCCGCCGAGATGGTGCCGCAACTCTGCGGGATGCCGAGGTCCACGACGGGGTGGTCGGGCAGGAACGGCGCCAGGTGCTGCACCACGCCGATGGGTCCCATGCCGGGGCCGCCGCCGCCGTGCGGGATGCAGAAGGTCTTGTGAAGATTGAGATGGCAGACGTCCGCGCCGATGTCCCCGGGGCGGCAGAGGCCGACCTGGGCATTCATGTTGGCGCCGTCCATGTAGACCTGGCCGCCGCGCTCGTGCACGATGCGGCAGACCTCCACGATGGTGTCTTCGAAGACGCCGTGGGTGGACGGGTACGTCACCATCAGCGCGCCCAGCGTGTCCCGGTGCTGGTCGGCCTTGGCGCGCAGGTCGCCCAAGTCGATCTCGCCCCGGGGGTTGGTCTTCACCACCACGACGCTCATGCCCGCCATCACGGCGCTCGCGGGATTGGTCCCGTGGGCCGACGCCGGAATGAGGCAGGTGGTGCGATGGCCGTCCCCGCGCGACCGGTGGTACGCGCGGATGACGAGCAATCCCGCGAATTCGCCCTGCGATCCGGCGTTAGGCTGGAGCGACGTGGCGGCGAAACCCGTGATCTCGCTGAGCCACGTTTCCAGCGTCGCGAACATCTCGGCGTAGCCCGCCGCCTGCTCGCGCGGCGCGAAGGGATGGATCCGGCCGAACTCCGGCCAGGTCACGCCCTTCATCTCCGTGGTGGCATTCAGCTTCATGGTGCAGGAGCCGAGGGGGATCATCGCGCTGGTGAGCGACAGGTCGCGGTCCTCGAGCTTCTTGAGGTAGCGCAGCATCTCCGTCTCGGAGCGGTAGCGCGAGAAGACCGGGTGCGTGAGGTAGCCGCTGCTGCGGGCCAGGCCGGCCGGGATCACCGGCGGCGCGTCGGCGCGCATCACCGGCACCGGCCTGCCCAGCGCCAGCACGTCCACCAGGTCGCCGATGTCGGCTCCCGTCACCGTCTCGTCGAGGGCGATGGCGATGCGGGTGTCCGACAGCGCGCGCAGGTTGATGTGCCGGGCGCGCGCGGCTTCGTGCACGCGCGTTGCCGTGGCGGCGTCAGTCTCGAGCGCGACGGTGTCGAAGAAGACCTCGTGCAGCACCGTGTAGCCCATGGCGCGTGCCGCCGACGCGATGCCGCGCGCTCGCGCATGCACGCGCTCGGCGATGCGGCGCAGGCCGTCGGGTCCGTGCCAGACGGCATACATCCCGGCGCACACGGCGAGGAGAACCTGCGCGGTGCAGATGTTGCTCGTCGCCTTTTCGCGACGGATGTGCTGTTCACGCGTGCCGAGCGCCATGCGCATCGCCGGCTTGCCGTTGGCATCCTTCGACACGCCAATGATGCGCCCCGGCATCAGCCGCTTGAAGTCATCGTTCGTCGCGAAGAAGGCGGCATGTGGGCCGCCATAGCCGAACGGCACCCCGAAGCGCTGCGA
>JAYTEN010000253.1:0-6974 GCA_043735145.1 Gemmatimonadota bacterium
TGGCCACTGCCCTCGGCGAAGATCCTCCGGCGATGAGCTCGTGAGCTGGCGGGTCGCGGCGGTTCTCGCCCTGGCCGTCCAGACCCCGGCAACGCCGCGGCCGGATCGCCGCGTTGAGCCCGCGGGGGTCGTGGTACGCTACGCCGAGGGCACGGTTCACGGTTTTCTCGAGCTCCGGGGCGAAGCCGGTGCCATCATCGCGCACGGCGACCTGCTCCAGATCCCGCGCGACCGCGGAGTCGAGAGCCGCATGGTCTTTCATTTCGCCGACTCGTCGGTTTTCGAGGAAACGGTCAACTTCACGCAGCGTGGCGTCTTCGAGATGCAGAGCTATCACCTGGTCCAGAGCGGTCCGGCCTTCGCGAAGGACCTCGACGCGGCGCTCAGCCGGAACGGCCAGTATGTCGTGAAGACACGCTCCCATCGCAATGGCGAGCAGAAACAGTACGACGGCACCCTGGATCTGCCGCCCGATGTCTACAACGGCATGGTCATCACCATCGCCAAGAACCTCGTCCGCGGCGATACCGAGACGGTGCACATCGTGGCCTTCACCCCCCAGCCCCGGATCGTCCGGCTGCTGATCGCTCCTGAGGGTGAGGCGCGACTCTCGAATGGACGGCACACCGAGCACGCCATCAGCTTCCTGGTCAAGCCGCAGCTCGGAGCCCTGCTGGGATTCTTTGCGCGATTGACGGGCAAGCTTCCGGCCGACAGCCACACCTGGATCATCACGAGCGACGTGCCGGCGTTCGCGCGATTCCGCGGGCCGCTCTATGATGGGCCGGTCTGGCAGATCGACCTGGGGAATCCGGATTGGCCGCGCAACTAGTGGGGAAGTGGGGAAGTGGGGAAGTGGGAAAGGGGGGAAGTCGGGAAGTGGGGAAGTGGGCCGGCGGAGCCTACTTTTCCTGCTCGAGGTGCACGGTCGCGCCTCCGCCCCGCTTCAGCACCACGTGGACCCGCCACGGCTGGCAGCAGACCTCGCAGTCCTGCACGTAGTCCTGGACGCTGCCGCCGCCCGCATCGATCTCGATGGACACGATCTCACCGCACCAGGGGCAGGCGACTTCCGCCTCGCCGGCCAGCGATTCGTCGTCGGCTTCGTCGAAATCCGGATCTTCGTCTTCGTCGTAGGACATGGGCCTTCCGGTAAACGTCAGCCGTTGCCGGCGTTGCGATCGTGGGCGAGCCGCCCGGCGACATAGGTCGCCCGCACGGCCCGGTCGTCGCCGAGGGTCATGAGCAGGAAGAGTGCTTCCATCTCATCCCTGGCGCCCTGCATACGATAACGCATCAGTGGCGTGGCGTGCAGGTCCAGGACTACGAGATCGGCTTCCAGTCCCGGCGCGATGCTGCCGACTTGCGTCTCCAGGTCGAGCGCCGCCGCCGAACCGCGCGTCACAAGATAGAAAGCGTGCCCCGCATCGAGGGCATACTCCTTCAGGTGCGCGACCTTGTAGGTCTCGCCCAGTGTCTGGAGCATCGAGAAGGTCGTGCCCGCGCCGATGTCGGTGCCCAGTGCCACGTGCACCCGCCGCGGCGCCGCGGTCGCGCGCCGCAGATCGAAGAGGCCGCTGCCCAGGAAGAGATTGCTCGTCGCGCAGTGCGCGATCGCGGTGCCGGTGCGATGCAGCAGCGCCAGCTCGTCGTCGCCAAGATGAATGCCGTGGCCGAGCACCACGCGGCGGCCCAGCAGGCCGAAATGATCGTACACATCCGCATAGCTCGATCGCCCGGGAAACAGCCGGCGGACCAGGTCGACCTCACTGAGCTGTTCGGAAATGTGGGTCTGCACGAAGGTGCCGGGATGCTCTCGGCGCAGGACCCCCGCCAGCTCCAGCTGCTCGGCCGACGACGTCGCGGCAAAGCGCGGCGTGATCGCGTACAGCGACCGGCCCCGGCCGTGCCACTTGCCGATCAGCGCCTTCGATTCGTCATAGCCCCGCTGCGGCGTGTCGAGCAGCCCGGCGGGGGCGTTGCGGTCCATCAGCACCTTGCCCGCGATGGTGCGCAGGCCGAGTCGCTCCGACTCCTCGAACAGCACGTCCACCGACGCGGGATGCACCGTCCCATACACCGCCGCGGTGGTGATGCCGTTGCGCAGGTTCTCGCCCAGGTAGAAGCGCGCGACCGCACGGGCATGCTCGGCGTCGCCGAATGCCAGCTCGGCCGGAAAGGCGTACCGATCGAGCCATTGCAGGAGCTGCTCGCCGAACCCGCCGACGATGCCCGTCTGCGCATAGTGCACATGGGCGTCGAGAAACCCCGGCATGATGAGGGCATCGGGATACGTGGTGACCGCCACGTCCGCGGGCAGCGTCGCGAGAATGTCCCGGGCCGGGCCGTGCGCCGTGATCCGGCCGCCGGCCATCACGACGATCGCGTCGGACTCGTAGCGCATGGCGCGCGCGAGCCCGACCTCGAACGGATCGGCGACATACGTAAGCGTCGCACCCCGGACGGCCGCTTGCCGCCCCGCCTCACCGCCACTACTCATGCAGCATGAACCTCCGCCTGTCACCGGGACGTCGCGGCTTCACAATGCGGGAGCCGTGGGTCGCGCTGGTCATCGTCATCGTGCTGGCCCTGATCGCCCTGGTCGTGCTGCGACGGGTCGGGCGCGTCAGCCGAGCGCGCTTCGCCGTCGAGCGCAATCTCGCCATGCTCGCCGATTCCCAGACCGTGCACCGCCGCCGATACGGGTCGTACGCGGCCCGCGGCGGCAATCTCTCCGACACGACCACCGTGAGGATCCTGGCCGACAGCGGCGCGGTGCTGACCATCACCCATGCCGACAGCATCGGATGGTCGGCGTCGGGAACGCACCCCGCCCTGCACGGTCGGAACAGCACCTGCTACATCTACGGCGGGAATGTGTCGCACGACCCGCGTCTGGTGAAGCCTGCCGAGCCGAGGTGCTGGTAACCTGAAATCGGGAATCCGGAGTCTGGACGATCGCGTGCCTCACGAATGGCATTCGCCAGATTACGAAATCGTCCAGATTCCAGATTCCAGATTCCTAGCGGGCGGCGCTCAACATCCGCAGCTCCGCGAGCACCGGCACACCGGCGTCCGACCCGTGCCACTTCGTCGTCAGTTCCCGCAGGGCTTCCACGGCAACCGATCGATCGCCCGCCGCGGACGCGGAGCGTACCAGGCCGATCAGCGAACGCGCGCGCCCGGGGGTGAGCTCCAGCGACCGCGTAAACGCGCGCTGCGCGTCGGCGGCGCGCCCCAGCTGCAGCAGGGTCTCCCCCAGGAGCTCGTACGCCGGTTTCACGACTTCGGGAGGCCCGAAGTCCATGGGCAGGCGCTCCTGCATCGCCGACGCCTCGCGCAGCAGGGTCACCGCCTCGTCGCCGCCGCGCGCGCCGAGCCGCACCAGGGCGCGCAGCTCGCGATCCATCACCGCCACCTTCTGCGTCAGCAGCGTGTCGCTTCCGGCGCGGACGGTATCGAGCGTGCGGGCGAGGTCGGCCGCCGCCGCGGCCACGCCGCTCCGGTCGCTGCGCCGGGACGCGGCCAGGCCGCGCGTGAACTGGTCCACCGCCGCCATCAACGGCACGCCGGACAGGTCGACACTCCACGCCCAGGCCGCATGGGCCCAGTCTTCCGTCGTGACCACGTGCTGGGCCCGCATGAGCGCCATCTCGCCGCGCTGCCGCGCGCTGCGCGACATGCCGGCATGCACCCGCTCCAGCAGCTGCGATGCCTCGCCGAAGCGGCCGGCCTGGAGATAGCCGTAGCCTAACCACTCGGTGTAATGGCCGGGCACGTACGCGGTCTGGTCGGCGGCAATCACGTTCTGCGAGATGGTCTCGTCCCACATGCCGAGCGCCAGGAAGATGTGGGTCGTCATGTGCTGCGCGTGGGCCGCGTCGGGCGCGATGCGCGAGTAGGCGCGCGCGGCGGGCAGGCCGAGGGGCGCGTGAATGGGGTCGTCGAAGGAATGGATGAGATAGTGCGCCGCGCCGGGGTGATCGGGGTGCGTCGCGAACACCGGTGCGACCATCGCGGCGGCGCGCATGTAGGCCGGCACATCCCGCACCGACTGGCTGAGCCCCAGCACCGACAGCGCGGCGAAGGTCCGCGCCTCGATATCGTCCGGAAAGTCGTCCATGAGCGTCAGCATCGCGCGCGAATAGAGGGTGTCACGGCGCGGCTTGGAGCCATCGCCGTAGAGCGTCTCGACGGCGCCGAGGTAGCCGCGCTCGCGCGGCGTGGTCACGCGCGCCAGCCGGGCCTCGCGGGTGGGTGCGAGCTTGCCCAGCGCCAGCAGGGCACTGTCGCGGTCCTGCTGATTCCACACCGGGTGCGTATAGGTCATGGCCTCGCCCCAGTAGGCCATCACGAATCCGGGATCGAGTCGCTCGGCCTCGCGGAAGGCGGAGGCCGCCCGCGGATACTCGAAGCTGTGAAGCAGCAGGACGCCCTGGACAAAGGCCGGCTGCGCCGCCGCGGACCCCGAGGTCGGGAAGTCGATCGTGCCGAGCCTGGGGGCCTGCTGGGCCCCGAGAGGGGTCGCGACCAGCGTCAGGATCAACGATGCGGCAGGCAGACGACGAGTCATCGCGTTGTCCAGCATGAGGGTGGACCTGAAGATAGGCGGACGCGCCAGACGCGGGAGGGCGGCCACAGGGGCCGCCCCTACGGCCGACCAGGCGACCAGGCGACCAGGCGACTGACAAAGGTAGACCAGCGCGCCCAATTCGATTATCATTCAGGCATGAAGCATGAGATCAACCTGGACGACGAACCCATTCGGCTCTTCAAGTCGGGTGCCCTCGAGTTTTTCACCCATATCCATCCGGCCGTCATCGTCCTGATCTGGACGCCGGTCGTGGTATGGAACCTGATGCAGCCGTCGCTGGATCCGGCCATCGCGCTGGGCACCGGCGCCGCCGCCATTGCGTTCCTGCTCGGAATCGCCATCTGGTCGTTCACGGAATACGCGATGCACCGCTTCGTCTTTCACTGGGCGCCGAAGAACCCCGGCCCCCGGCTCGAGCGGATCATCTACCTGTTCCATGGCATTCATCATCACCAGCCGCAGTGCAAGACGCGGCTCGTGATGCCGCCGATGGTCAGCGTTCCGCTGGCCCTGGGCTTCTGGTTCCTGTTCAAGCTGGCGTTCGTGTCGGTGCTGCACGCTACTTCATGGCTGCACCCGACCTTCGCGGGCTTTCTCGCGGGCTACATCGGCTACGACCTCATCCACTACGCGACCCATCACCTGCCGATGGAGTGGGGTCCGATGAAGACCCTGAAGCGGTACCACATGCAGCACCACTTCAAGACGCCGGACCAGCGGTACGGCGTGAGCTCGCCGGGCTGGGATGTGGTGTTCGGGACGAAGCCGGATGAGAAGCCGACGGCCCGGAAGGCTTCAAAAGCCGCTGAAGCGTAGAAGCGCGGCGTTTCAGCGGTATTTTCTTCGCAGCACCTTCTGGACCAACGACGTCCCCACCGCAATCCGGTTCGTGACCTTCGCTCCCCCGCGGGCCAGCCGGCCCAGCAGCCCGTCCTGGAGCACGAACGGAATCCCAGCGGCATCCCAGGCGTAGACGGGCAGCCGGGGCAGCAGCATCGGATCGGCTCCCTCCTGGCCCGGCCCCGCGAAGCCTAACGTATAGCCCGCCGACACGGCGTGGTCGCGCACCCGGCCGTCAACGGCCCCGAACGGATAACTGATGGCCGCCGGGGCCGTTCCCAGCCGCTTCGTGATCTCCTCGCGCGAGCGCACCATCTCGTCGGCGATGGCGGCGTTGCCGAGCCACGTCATTCGGGCGTGCGACGTGCCGTGCGAATGCACCTCCATGCCCCGCTCCTGCCAGCGTCCCAGCACGTCCCAGTCCAGGTGGTGGAATTTTCGCCAGCCGTACTGCACGTCCCAGGTGTTCTCCTTGCCCACGTAGTCGGTGATCACGAAGACCAGCGCCCTGAAGCCGTGATCGGCGAGGACCGGGAACGCATGCTCGGCGAGACCGGTGTAGCCGTCGTCGAAGGTGACGACTACCGTGAGTCGTGAGTCGTTCGTCGTGCGTCGGACGATGCCCGCCTTCAGGTCCGCGCTGCCGATGCCCGCATAGCCCGCCTTGGCCAGCGATTCGATCTGCCGGCGAAAGACTCGCGGCCCGAGCCTCGTAAAGCCGAGCTCGAGCCGCGGGTCGACCTTGTGGTAGCACAGAATTGATGGAATCGCGCGTCTCCAGTGTCTACGCACTACGTACTTTTTAGAGGAACGACGCCGCATCGGTGAGCGGCAGGTTGAACGCCTCCGCGACTCCGGCATACGTCACCTTGCCCTGGACCATGTTCACGCCCTTGAGCAGCGCCGTGTCGGCCTTGCAGGCGGCCTTCCAGCCCTTGTCGGCCAGGGTGCGCGCATAGGGGAAGGTCGCGTTGGTCAGCGCCAGCGCCGACGTGCGCGGCACGCCGCCCGGCATATTGGCCACGGCGTAGTGAATGACGCCGTCGATGGTGTAGGTCGGGTTCTCGTGCGTCGTCGCGTGCACGGTTTCCACGCAGCCGCCCTGGTCGACCGCGACATCCACGATGACCGAGCCGGGCTTCATGGTCTTCAGGTCTTCCCGGCGCACCAGCCTGGGTGCCTTGCCGCCGACCACGAGCACCGCGCCGATCACGAGGTCCGCGCGCGCGATCGCATCGAGGATATTCTGGCGGTTGGAAAAGACCAGCTCGACGTTGGCCGGCATGACATCGGACAGGTAGCGCAGCCGGTCGAGGCTGATGTCGAGCAGCGTCACGCGCGCGCCCATGCCCGCGGCGATCTTCGCGGCATTGATGCCCACGATACCGCCCCCGAGGATCGCCACTTCGGCCGGCGGGACGCCGGGCACGCCGCCCAGCAGCACGCCGCGGCCGCCGTAGAGCTTCTCGAGATACTTGGCGCCTTCCTGCACCGCCATGCGGCCGGCGACTTCCGACATCGGCGTCAGCAGCGGCAGCTC